>JAIPFN010000109.1 GCA_021736615.1 Phycisphaerae bacterium
TTATTATCTGTTCCCTAAATTACATCCACTTTTGCTTTTAAACATCTGGCTTCGGTTGGGGGGTGTTTGAAAAGAATAAAAACAGCCTCGCCGAAGGCGATTCCTTACTTTCTTACCCACAAATTATTCCGAAGAGCCAAAGTTTTCCTCTTTGCTGGTTTGCAGTAATAGCTGAAACACAAGCAATAAGACCTTTAATTCTCTATTCGGAGATATCACTAATGATCAAAAGTCTATTTCAAGCGATTGAATCTCTAATACGAGCCGCAATGTATCTTCTGATCCTTGTAATAGGACTGGCAGCAACCAGCTTGGGAGCTTTCATTGTTATTTTTCTCGCATTTCGTATCGGTCAGTTCATCTGGATCATGTTTCTAAAGGAGCCTTGGCTATGAATATTGCTATGGATATCGCAATGAAACTATTCCATTGGATGCTTAAACGCTCGCATAGGGCTTCAGCAAACCCAAACCCAAATCCAATGCCCATGCCTAGCCAGTCAACACACCGGGGTTATTCCCAAGGGACACCAATCGAAGCATTGATCGAAGAGGATGCTACTATTGGGATTAATTTTAGTCCTGGGAAACAGCATGGGCTCCACAGAGGACCTAGCGGAGAGCTAATACGATCTCACAGGAATATATCGATTTTAGTTGGCTGTAATCATATTGTTTCGCAACTACAGGCATCACATGAACAAGGAAAATCTCCGGTTAGGGGTATTGCAGGCAAATGTATTTATTGTGAAAAAGAGTTCAGTAAGTCCGTCCAGAAAGGACAGCTCGATCCATTTGAAGCCGAACGTATGTCCTTGGTATGCACCGATTGTGCTCGACTTACTGTTTCAGGGGTTTTATGTTGCCCAAGACACTATGTAGCTGTTGATAATGGCAACAATCAGATTGAGTATCTAGGTCCAGATGAACAGGCTAAACAAAGTCGTAAGCAACTTGTTGAGAACATATTGACGCCCATCACAGGGCTTTTCGTTGATCAAGGCTCCAGTCAATTAAGCGCACCGGGGGATAATGATGAATAGAAAAACTTGCTTGCTACTCATACTCATATTTTTGCTCAGCTGTTCAGGCCAAGGAGACTGTATGCATTTCAATAATGATCCCCCAGCGGTAACGCCACACAATATTGATGAAACCTTTAAGTCACTCCAAGCGAACCCTGAACTGCTTAAATTGGAACCTGAACTCCGCAGAAGATACTTATTGCGCGATGACAATGTCCAGTGGTTGATTGAGAAAGCATCTATTTGTTCTGATGAGAATAGTACTTGGGCGATTAGCCAGTTGAGAATGGTATTGGAAGCGGAATCAATCGAAGACATGCGTACCGGTAATATGTTTGGGCCGATGGCGCCACCGCAATTGCTCAGCAAAGGCGATATTCATCTCTTTAACCAAGCCAACGGTATACCGTGGAAAATTCCATCAGACGCATTAACTCGTGGCATGCTACTTACCGGACCACAAGGTGGTGGAAAAACCCGTTTTTTAATATGGCTATGCCATCAGCTTAATCAAAGCGGTATACCATTCTTTATCTTAGACCCTAAGCTCGGTTTAAAAGAATGGGCTAATTACCTCAACGCAACATATATTGATGTTGAAGATATCAGCATTGACTTGTCACCGCCGCCTGGTTTGACATACGAACAGTTTTTGCCGGCACTGGCACCACAAATCGGTGATATTCTTGGGCTTATTTATGGCACCGAGATACTTCAGGAAGCGGTCCAGATTTGCATTGATCTTCGCAGGCAGTGTATTCAACAGGGGAAAAATACTGAAATATCACTTTTCGATATCTATCAGGCTGTCCCTTCAATCAAGGATGCTTCAAAAGGCCGCCGCTTGGGCTATCGAGAAGCAGTAACTACCAGCTTAGGTCGTATACTAACCGGTAGCGGCAACCTGTTCAAATGTCGTAAAGGAATAGACCTGTCAACATTGTTCAATCACAACGTGATCCTTGGATGTCGATCAGTCACCGATGATTTTGCGGCTAAATTCCTTGCTCTTTTCCTGCTATACTGGTTACACGAGTCAGAAAGGTATTCACCTCCTTCAGACCGTCTAAAACGGGTACTAATATTTGACGATGCTACACGATATTTAGCTAACCGTGGTGGTTTTGATGCAGCAAGCACGACTTCTCCCTTCGTAAACATCTTTTCTCAGCTTCGCTCTAGCGGTAGCGGCGTCATCTCAACAACTCAGATTCCGCATCTGGCCGATGCTGGAGTGCTTGCGTTGTCTCATACGGTTATAAATGTAGGCCCCCTTCATTTTGGCAAAGATAAGAAAGTTCTCGGTGAAATGATGGGCTTGGATGGAGATCAGCGTCAGGCACTTGGCAAGATTGAAAAAGGTCAAGCCGTGGGATTTTGTGCCGGTTCTGCATTTCCAGGAGTTGTTTTCGGAAAGACATGTGATGTTTCAGATTCAGAGAAAGGCAGCATTAATGGATAAGTTTGCGATAATTATTCATGCCCTGGAAGTGATCCCGCATGAAAGCCTCCAAGAGCTAGCATATGTGAAAGAGGAATTGCAAGAAAAACGCCTAGCAAAAACTGTTAAAGCAGAAATCACTGACGATCTTCAGATGGAGGACCAATTAGTTCTTACTCCTGATGCGACAGCTCTTGCATATGACATCATCCATACTTTTGCTTCGGTATATAAAGAGCGAGGTGGTCGCCTTGGTTTCTCTGTACGACGGCTTAGTAAAGCAAAAGAAGAACTTATCGAAAATCAGTTGGCGATGGAGATATGGAGTGGCAAGGCACTTTTCCTTGCGCCAACGGAGCGTCTATATAGCCATCTTAAAATGTTGTCACCTTACAAGCGAAATGTATCATTAGAGCATTCTTTTCGGTCTTTGCTTACAGAACAACTGATTAAAGGTTACCTGCATATTCATAAGACCGGCATTGAAGTTCCAGTTGGTACTACTGGCAGTACAGTTGACCTAGTTGCCTATCTGAAAAACGGTGGACGTTGGGCATATGAGATCACTCTTAGCAGCTCTAATGTAACCGAGAATGCAGCAAAACTTCGTAACAAGGGCTTCTCTAAGATTATTTTTGTCTGTCGTGATGACCAGCTTCGTCGCTCTGTTCAAACGATCCTTCGCGATGCTGGTTTTGAACCTGATTTCTTTGCAACAATTGAATGTACCATCTTCAGTGTATTGATGAAAAAACACAAGCGATCAACTACTAAAGGAAAATGATAATATGAAATCGATTCGTTTCAGGGAAATATTCATTGCAATTGTTGTCGTTTTTGTGATGTCAAAAGCCAAATATATTTGTCAATGGCTCCGAGACATACATGACAATGAAATCCTGACTTTAGAGCCGATCCAAGACTTCCCGGATGGAGCTCGTGTCGCAATTACAGTAGCCTTCTACCTGCTTATTTTTGGGATTATCTGGAAATTATTACTACGAAAATGACAATTTTGTTACTGAAAGGAAAACTTATGTTTGGAAGAACGAAAAAACGCAGAAGCAATTGTGATGAAATTGCTCTTGAGGAAAGCCATGACACAAAAACATATATCCCTGTTACCCTAAACAAAGATGAAACTGTAGGGCATAAAAATCTTAAAAAAGCAGCTTTGGTTATTGGCCAGTTCATAGGTCAGATCGACTATAAAGTGAGTAAACAGAATAGACTATTGGTCGATATATTGGGTGCAAATCATGAAAATCTTAAAAGGATTGAAGCATGCTTTGACACCGCATCAGATTGCCAGAAGTTGACATCAGAATTGGCGAATCAGAACCTTGAACGGCATGCTTTATATCCCGCGATTATGGCAGTTGACGCTCTTGCGGAGACAATTATGAAGTTGGCAAAGCAGGCTTATGACTTGCTCTGCAGTCAACAGCTTGACGAAAGCTCTGGTTTACTTGCAAATTCAATCATAGATGCAGCAAAGGTCGCAGAAACTAAGATGTTGCAGTTGCAGATTACACAAATCAACCCTGATAGCCTAGATGACTTGGACTGTGACTGTCATCAGCTAGTCAAAGTTGTCAGTACCACAGATCCTGATCAACATAAGAAAGTAAAAGAAACTGTCAAATCAGGTCTATTCTACAATGGAGTAGTCCTTCGGCAAGCAAAAGTTACAGCCTACCGTTTCAACAGCGATAACGATGCTGTTGAAAAATAAATCTCATATTTTTAAGAAAGGAATGTATTATGAAAAACAAAGGAAATACCTCTCAGAGTCAAAACTACCTTGGAGTTGATTTAGGCACAACAACATCACAGATCGCCATTGTCGATTCGACGGGGGTTGTACAAGTTTTGACAAATTTGGATGGTGATTTGGTCACACAATCACTTGTGTCAGTGGCAGGCGATAGACCTACGGTCGGGAAAACTGCCAAGCATGATCGTTTCTTTGAACCTGAAAAGGTTGCCGAGCAATTTAAAAAACATATGGCAACAGTAACTGAAGACGGCAAGCCTATTTCTGTTGTTACAGGAAATGATGGCTCTGAATTAACGGCAGTGCAATTGTCAGCCATATTGCTCGCTTACCTCAAAGAAAGTGCTGAAAAGCGGCTAGGACAGGCAATTGAAAATGTAGTCATCAGTGTGCCTGCATACTTTGAAAGAATTGCCAGACAGGCAACTAAAGACGCTGGGAAGATTGCTGGCTTTAAACAGGTACACATTGTCGACGAGCCTACTGCCGGTGCCACTTACTATGGCTTGTCTAAAGGAATTGATCAGAAGATCGCTGTTTTCGACTTAGGTGGTGGAACATTTGACATTTGTATTCTGCAACTTAAATCCAACGGTTCTATTGCCCCAATTGCAGCTGATGGTGATCCTGAATGTGGCGGTAGCAATGTCGATGAAGCTATATTTCAGGAAGTATGTAAGTTTGTAAATGAAAAAGGTGGCAAAGTCGATCCCAGCAAAGATTTATCTTGGTGGTGTGAAACTCTGGATTGGTGTAATCAAGGCAAGGAAGCTTTGGCCTACAAAGACTCAACAATCATACCTGTCAAAGTTGGTAAAGAGCGGCACTCGTTTAATTTGACTTACGATCAAATGAAAGAGTACTCAGCAGATATTATTGAGACTTTGGAAAAGTGTTGCGAAAGAGTACTTAAAAAGGCTAATCTGACCGGGCAAGACATCGACTGTATAATTTTAATTGGTGGAAGTAGCCGACTTCGCTTTGTTCAGGAAATTGTCAAAAAGATGTTTGGTAAAGATCCTGTCACTGATACCGACCCTGATATGGCCGTTGCGAAGGGAAATGCTATCCTTGCTGCTGCATATTTCTCAGATCCTGACAGTACGTTACTGATCGAGGGCGATCACTTTCTTGCTGGAACATTAAAACCCAAAGCAATCGTTGGTCGTGATTTGTGTGTGGCAGCAATCACACACCAGAACGGTAAAAATGATCGCAACGAATATAATGTCCCAATCATACCATCCACGGCCAAACTTCCTTTTGAGGCTAAAGAATATTTTACGCCTATTGATTCACAAAGTCGCAATGTATGCGTGAAACTGATTGACGGACCTCCGAAAGAACTATCAAGCAACTTTAAACCGCTCCAGGAAGCTGAAATTTCTATCCAGCCCACAAATGAAGAAGACAATGATGACAGGATTGAATTTATGGTGGCAATGGACACAGAGGGCATGGTTGACATCAAAGTCCGTGATGTAAAGTTGAATAAGCCTGTGCCGATTAAGTTTAAATTTGGTGTAGGGCTTTCTGAAGAAGACCTAAACGAACAACGTGAGCAATTGCTGGCCAGGCATAACATTTAATTTTAATAATTATAACGGAGTGAATTATGAGCCTCTTCTATAAAATGCAAGAAATGAACAAATTACTCAAGGCGCAAATATGCGGCATAGAGTTCAGCAAAGATATTAGCGGGATGCCTTTGAATCCAAATCCTATGCGGGTATATTCGGCAACTTTGCTTGTTTTCATTATTATAGATAGATCAATCAGCATGCTTGAGTCGGATTATCCGCCATCCAGACTTAAAGCCGCTAAACGTGCTGCTAAAGACTTCGTCACGACATTAAAAAGTCATAACGACATGGCCTTTGTTGCAGTCATATCTTTTGGTGAAACAGCCTCTGTAGTATTGCCTCCAACTTCAATTGAATATGAGAAACAAATTCTAAAGAAAATCAACTCGATTGATATCGAAGGAGGTACTGATACGGCTAAAGGTCTGAAAGAAGCAGATTCTATTCTTTCGCAATACCATAATCGCAGCTTGAAGTCTCAAGTAATACTTTTAACGGATGGTCATGGTGGTCGACCGACCAAGGTTGCTGAAAAACTCAAGTTCGAATACGGAACAATTATTGATGTTGTCGGTATTGGCGGTAATCAAAAAGATGTGAATGAGGTGTTACTGAAAAAAGTTGCAACGACTGATGTAGACGGTACAAATCATTATCGCTTCATCAAAGATCAAGCTGCATTGAGCCAACACTATCATCAATTGGCTACTGGTCTTGCCTGGAAAGGAGGCTGTTAATGACAAGAAATGAGGCATATAGATTGTTGGGTATCTCTCGCTCTGTCGGTATAAAACCGGCAGAGCAGGCATACCGCCAAAAATGTAAAGAGTGCCAAATGAATATGATTCCAGGTAATTCTGTATCTGTTCGTAAGAAGGCCCAGGAAGAACTGGCTCAGTTAACCACGGCGTGGCATGCAATTCAAATCGTGAGTCCTAGAAAACAAACAAACACTAAGCCGACGAAGACGACTCCAAAGCCTAAACCGGTATCAGCTCAAAAAGTTGACGATCTTGCTAATTCATGGGATTCCTTTTTCTCAATGCTTCCATTTCCAAGGCCTATTGCGGTTACTTTTGCGGTCCTGGCAATTGCAGCGTCAATGTTTTTTATTCACCAGTATATGAAAGGAAATTGACTATGGGCTTAGTGCAAAACATCTTGTTGGGTTTTATACACCTATTTTTCGTGGCGATTGACTTATTCTTTCTAATGTTGATTGTAAAGAGCGTTCATGATAGATGGAAACCTGTTTTCTTAGATAAGTTCTCAGAAGTAGCTGAGCCTTTAATAGACAACACTTTAGCCTATCTTCATGATTTGACACTCGCAATTACTCGAAAAACCTATTCTGATAGAACGTTGGCCATCATGCTTCTGGTAGCCATGTCACTGTTACGGTTTATTATTGCAAGCGTGATCGCATAATGATTTTTATCGAAAGGATTAGACAAATGGAATCAACAAGTTTTATGGCGACTGCCATACAAGATTATAGAGAATTGATCATGGTTGTTGTATTTGTACTACTGTTTACAGTTATTTGGAATGCATTGAAGCAGAGTTCTTTATTGCCGGGACCGTTCTGTTTGATTGTTTCATTTTGTGTTGCAATTTTATGTATCATAGGCATGTTTGAATTTGGCAGTGATGAGCCTGTAGGTACAATGAACTTGCAAGATCATACACAAGTCAAAGCCTCGTCTCCAGACACTAACAATAAAGAGGACCAAGCTATCCTCTTGCCGTATTTGGCTTTGGGAATTTCAATCATCGCAATTCTGCTTTTACTTGTGTTAACCAAAACATGGACGTTCATTAGAAGCTATTTCAATTGGGCTCAACATGATGTGAGTACGGGCGAAAATAATTTAAAGCTTAAAAGAGATCGTCGGAGTATCTCAAAGGAGCGTAGACCATGGAAGATTTAAGAATCATGATGCTTGTATCAATGTTTATTGTGTTTTTGTTTGTTATATATGATGCAGCAAAATCTGCAGATGACCATGATGGAGTTGCAATATTAGCACTATTAATTTGCGCAACTGTAATCGGTATGTTTAGTATGAATGAGCTTTTGGGCGGTAATGAGTTGTCATATATACTGATGGGGATAGCTATAGTCGCAGTGGTCCTGTTTGCGTTGTTTATTAAACACTGGGCAAGCATTAAGCATTGGCTTTCACAACACAACGATAAAAAGGGCAAACAAATAAAGTCCAAAAAAATGTAGTGTTAAGAACCTGACAATAGAAATGTCTATGGTAACCCAAAGAAACATCACACTAAAAAGCGTTTCAAGAATGATCCATGTAAATATTTCAGTAACAGGGAAATCTTATTTCCCATAAATAGAAAGGTAAGGTTTATTATGGCAAAAAAATATGGTTTTTTCAATATGCTGTACGATGTTTTTCTCAATGGAAATCAAGTAAGAGATGAATTTAAAGATAAGCCCAAAAAGGAAGAAGGGCGCGAATCATGGGGCGGTTTAGGAAAAGATAAGAGCTCTCATCAAGTCATTAATAGAGAGTTTGATCCTTCACCAGAGGCCGGAACTGCATTCAGAAGTACCTTCGGAGATGATAACTAATTCTACCTTTTTATTTCGACAATGAATGAATTGTTAATCAGGTGCAGAAAAAAATTTTAGATAATATAAGAAAGGATGAAAAAATGAAAACATATTTACATACGATGAGTAGCGGTATCAACCGTTCACCGGCATTCGAAGAAAAAGGACTTGCAGAATTTGCAGTAAATCCAGGTCTCAAGTGCGGGCATGCATGTACTTATTGCTCAACCGGTGCGATGCTTAGAACAAATCCAATATTCAAAAAGCTGGGAGTTTCAGCTTTTGATAATTCTTATGCAATCGTTGATCCCACTACTCCTGACAGAGTGGCTCGCAGTGCCAAGCGAAAAGTCAAACGTGGTTTAGTTCAGTTATCTACTATAGTTGATGCATGGTCGCCAGAAGCACAGGACCACAATCTTGGAAGGCGATGTCTTCAGGTGATACTGGACGAGCCTGGCTGGACAGTGAGAATACTCACCAAAAATGCTTCTGTCAGAAAAGATTTTGACCTTATTGAGAAATATAGAGACCGCGTTACTGTTGGTATCAGTATAACTTCTACTCCCGCCAACAGTGGCGTCATAAAAGTCATTGAACCTAATGCTTCAAGTATTGAAGAACGAATTGATGTAATGAAAGAGGCACATAAGCGTGGGCTTCGGACATATGGGATGTTTTGTCCATTGCTTCCCGGCATTGCAGACTCACCTGAAACAATCAATGAATTGGTTGCTATTGCTGAAGATTTTGGTGCAGAAGAAATATTTGCTGAAGCGGTTAATCCACGGGGACGAGGGCTAATACTAACAGAACAGGCACTTGAAACGGCAGGTCATCACAACGAAGCCGCAGCCATCAGGCAGATTCGCAATAGACGGAACTGGTCAGATTATGTAGTGCAATTAATTAAAAATGTTCAGCAGAGTGTTCGTGAGTCCAGTGATATTAACAAACTTAAATTCTTGCAATATCCTTCGGGATTAAAAGAGACAGATATTGCCGAAATCAGAATAGATGATGCAGGCGTTGTTTGGCTTTAAAGAATACAATGAGGCAAAAACCGCACACAAACGATGGCAATGAAACGTGGCCGAATAAGCCAGATCTCTTCCCGGAATTGATGACCCCGGTGGAAGCGGCCATGTTTCTACGCTTAAATGAGCTAAATCACACACCTGGCTCAGCCATTCGCACGCTGAATTATTGGCGTGATCAGAATTACTTGAAGGCAACTAAATATGCCCGCCATATCTGGTATCTAAGGTCTGAACTTGAGGATTTTTTGAAAAATAGGACAGAAAAATGATTATTGAAACTTGCGCTTTACATGTGCTTATGATAAAATTCAATAGTCAATCGCCGCTGGAAACCTCTTGGCTAGATATGAAAGGAGGTTGCCAATGGCAGCTTTAAAAGTAGGAATTTACCATAAATGGCTAGGTTCTGTTCCAGAAGATGAGCATGGAGAGCCATTGCCCAAGTCCATGTGGGTCAAAAACAGAAGGCATAAATGGATCGTTCGTTGGGTAGGAACCAATGGTAAGAAGTATGGTAAGGTCTTTGGAAAGCGAAAAGAAGCAGACCGGTTTTCAATGGAACTGCAAGACAAAGTGCTTAGCGGCACAGCAGACAAGCCAAAGAAAATCAGTTTGTATGAATTTCGTGTTGAGCATGAAAGTATTATCAAAGGCCAGGTTGCTTACGGTACTTACCAGGAACACAAATGCGTGCTCAAGCTCTTTGAAAAATTCATAGGCGGTTCGATAGAGTTAACTAAAATCACTCCAGGAAGAGCAGAGGCTTTCTTTTCGCACTGTATCAACTCTGGTGAAATTTCAATTGCCACTGTTAATAAATACCTTAGAACGCTTAAGGGTATTTTCAATAAGGCAATTGAGCCAAGAAGATACCTTTCAAAGGGGCAAAATCCTTTTGAAAGTATTAAGCCCCGGAAGATAACGGAAAATGATAAGAGATACCTGAATATTAAGGAATATTGCCAGTTGCTGGGTGCTACGGACGATATCTGGTGGAAAGCGTTTATTTCTGTGGCTTACAGCAGTGGACTGCGTCTCAATGAGATACTTCACTTGACGTGGAAAGATATTGATTTCGAACACAAGAGAGTCAGGGTATCTGCTAAGAAAGCAACCAAAAGAATCATAAAGTGGGAGCCAAAGGGCAGAAAAAAACGTATCGTCCCTATCTCTGATGAAGCGTTGAAATTTCTCGTCGACATTCAAGTGGATGCTCCCGACGGACATCCTTATATCTTTATTTCTCCAAATCGCTTGCATAGGATATTTGAACGCATGAAAGCCTGCAAGTGGCATGATCGCTCTGAGGTCATTAACAACATGAATAAGAATTTCAAAACCATTCGTATCAAGTCAGGCATTGAAGAGTGTACGATTCACGATCTCCGACGCTCAGCGATCACAAACTGGACGAAGAAATTGCCGTTCCAGGTAGTCCACAAACTCGCTGGTCATGTAAGCATTAAGACAACAATGGATTATTATATGGCGGTCAGGCCTGAAGATTTTGATTCTGCGAATGAAGTTTTCAGCGAAATGCTTGAAGGGGTGAAATTATAATTGACACCAATTTGACACCAAAGGGCGTTTCTGGGATGTCCAGACAAAAAGAAAGCCTTGTAAGTCTAGGACTTACAAGGCTTTACATAACGAGGCCGAAGGGACTCGAACCCTCAACCTTCGGATCGACAGTCCGATGCTCTAACCAATTGAGCTACGACCCCGTCAAATTGTGAGGCGTAATTCTGCACTAAATTGAATATTATGTCAAATGGTTTTATTTAAAAAACTTATTTTTTTAAAAAAATGTGCGTTATTTTCCAGGCACTTTTAAAATTCGGGCAAAATGGGGCTTATTTTTTTGTCAAAAATTTGCATTTTTTCACGTTTTTTCGCCTTTTTTTGCACAAAAACAGTGAATTCTTCGCATTTATTTGTAGGCCTGAAAAGTCGTCAATTCTCACTTGCAAAATACTCGCCCGATCTATTTGCCCGGCCTACCTTGGCAAACTTTTTACACTCGTATATATAACGAACCTGCCTGGCCCGCTAAAATCCCTCCACTTCGAAAAAATCTCTTTAGCCCTGCCGCTTTCAATCTTAAGACCGTGATCATCCATCAGATAAACAACCATTTTGACGCCCTCTCGCTGCACCCGATCTATCTGATAAGCTCGTGTAACATCACGCCGGGCGAGCTGTGGTTTCGAGGCATCGTCGCTAGCCGTCATCCCCGCCGACATCGCATAAGTCACAATCATCCACTTTCCCGAAAGCTCCTCTCCGGTCGGCAGTATCGTATCAACCGTAAAAGCATTTCTCCCGTCTCCGGCGTCTTTTCGCATTGCAGTAAGTATTCCGCCTACATACGAGGCTTTTTTCATACGAACCATCATCGGGCTTTGCCTGAGTATCGTCCCGCCGATGAGATACCCCTGCAACACCGGGCCGGTTTCGGTAACCAGCCCCAGCCGCCCTTTCATCTGCACTGAACCGCCGATCATCGAGCGATTCCCACCGGGACAATAAAACAGTTTATCAACGCGCCCGCCCAGATCGATCTCCAATGCCACAAAAGCATCCGAAGAAATCAGGCGTTTTACGGATTTGATTTTCGCACCACCGGCAAACATGTCATACACAGCAACAAAAGTACTCCTAAGCCCCTTTTCGCCTTTCCTGCGAGCAATAAGAACAGGCACATTCCTATCGCCCCCTTTATCGCCGGCATAATCACCCCCGGACCGCAACGCGTCAGTTTCGCCAAGAAAAACCTCCGTAGCCGGATCAGCAAGCATGTGTATTCGTGTACCGGTATCATTGTCGCCGCCGTAAGCAAAAGTAACATTAAAATCTTTACCGGCCAAGGCCGAATCAACATTACCAATAGCTCTGTATCCACTCGATGGAAGTGGCAAAGCGCCGTAAATTCCGCAAGGGTCATCGGCGCTTATAGCCCCATCAAGCAAGGGCCGCTCGCCGTCCATACGCTGCATATCAAGCGAACAGACCGCCTCAGTATCGCCAAACACCGAACCGTGCACAGAGTAATCATGAATTTGCCCGCCCTCGACCTCGAACACATCAACAAAGTACGGCCGCGTTTTGTCAATCGTATTATGTATTATCGTCCGGCGATAGGTTTTTACGCCAAGATGCCGATACGCCCTTGCCCCATCGACCTGAATCACCGACAGCCCGTCACTATCATTGTCATACAACAGCACATTACCGAAAGTATCTCCGCCGCTTTGCTCCTGCCGGTCGACCAGAACGGTATTATGGCTAAGCGTGCTCGACGCCCACGAACGCAGATTATCACCCACGCCGCCGATCTCACCGCTCATCTGCCGCCCATGAGCATACCATACAAGGCTAAGACAGTCATTATGGGCACCGCCGCCGCCCTGCCCGGAGAAATGCAACTGAACCTGCGACTGGTCGCCTCCTGAACCTGCTCCAAGCAACGCATGTCCGTAACCGGCAAGCAAAACGTTCGTGCTTTCCTTTAGCGGCTCGCAAATCTTCCGCCCCGCCGAATCACCAATCAAATTCATCTGCCCGTCAGGCAGGGCATATCCGGCAAGGACGCCTAGTATCCTTTGAACATGCGGGAAATCCTCCAGCGAAACATCATCATACCTGCGGCCCTGACCGTCGTTAAACCCCACAGGATCGCTATACCCCTCGACAGCCCCGAATATCATATTAATACGCCGGCAAAGCTCCAGGTGACGCTGCTGGCCCTGAGTGCTGTGCATATCAAACGTCAACCCCTCACCATCGTCGCCGCGGGCGTAATTCCCCGGCTCGCTCAGATACCGGTAAACAACCCTAATATAATCCGGTTCGTTTATCGCCCTGCCGACAAGTGCGATGTCGGCCAGGTAATCGGGAAAGATCTGAGCGGGCCTGTCAGCGTAATTACCGCTAGCCATTTTCTTCTGATGTTCTTTTATAACCGAATCGGCCATTGCACGGATAAGATCATTTTCGATGGCTTTTGCGACATCGACACGGATTTCCTTTGAGAGCTTTTTAATCGCGGCGGTATCTTTGATGGTGAGATAGGCCTGAAGAAGAACCATTTCAATGCCGTCAACAGGCTCAAAGGTTACGGCACCGGAGCCAACCCCTTTGTAATCCTGCGAAAAACGGTAAAGCACGGCGGCTAGCTGTCTGGCGTACTTGTCGTCACCGATTTGCTTATACGCCTTGACAATCGCCGCGATCGCGTCATTATCGATCAGCACGGGCGTTGCGGGCCTAATATGGTTCGGGTCATCGCTTGCGGCAAGCAAATGCCCTTCCGGGATTGCCATGATTTCATCGGGGGTGCTGGCAGCGGTAATAGCAACGCACAAAAACAGAAGCATAATAACAAATATAATAATGCTGTTAGATTCTCGCATTTAACATCCCTTTTAAATACAACTCTTGCGGATTTAGTCAATGATTTTGATGCATTACACGAAGTAAATCAAGCTATTTGCTAAAAATTATGGTTCATCCGGTAAATGCGTAAGCATCCTCAAAGTTTACCGTTCTTTACCGTTCGTTTACCTTTTTCTTTAACGTTTTGATATAAATTTCAATTTATTTTCTTCATTTACCCTCATTTGAAGGCGTTTATGGCACATGTTTACCAAAGTTTACCGTTTTTTTACCGGTTTTAAATCGGACAGAAAACAAGATCCGTAATTGCCTGTACAATTAGAGGTAAACTGCCCCTCTATATTTGCACGAACCTGCGCTATTTGTGCGAAAACGGTAAGTTTTTTTGTTGTAGTAAATCATCTATGTCTCTTCTGCATAAGGGATTAAAAAAAAGTATTTTTTTTCAAAAAGCCAGATAGTGTCATTGCATTTTGTGCGATATGGATCAGGTCGGTACACTTTCGTTATTTGTCTTAGCAGCGAATTAGCGTCACCGAAGGATTATTTTGAATTTTAGCGTTATTACTGTTTTTTGGGCATTTTATTCGGAGGGTCCCGACGTAAAGCCGGGATTTTCAACTTGCGCCCTCACGCTTCTGTGCGGGCGTATTACGATTCTTTAAGGCCAAATTAATTTGCCACCAAATAATCTCGCTCACTAAAAAAATCAAAATCTTTTTTTTTATCGCTTTGTCCTTGATATAATAGATTTTGACGATATAATTCCTAACTTGCTTTAGAAATGATGACATTTCCGGGGCAGTTTTACGGCGGCGTGGCCAAGTGGACTAAGGCGCTGGTTTGCAAAACCAATATTCGTGGGTTCGAATCCCACCGCCGCCTTTTCATTTCTTTTCGATCACCCTATAAACTTTTGATTCACAACAGATAAAGTTGAAAATCATATCCCCATAATGCAAAAATTAAACTTTTATGCCTTGGGAGGGATTTACAGCAGTTTTTTATAACACAATGGGAATTATTTGCGAAATATGGTATAATGCTATTTTCTGATTGATATTTTGCGTAACAAACTGTTTTTAGACTGCGAAAGTTTGCTATTTTGAAATCTATGGTATTTGCTTCATATAAAAATATAGTCTTAGCTGTATTGTTTGTGCTTGTGTGTTTCTGCGGTGCTTGTTTCGGGGCTGAGGGCAAATCGGCTGTAGGCGATGGGGATTATGCCGGTTCGCTTAGCTGTAAGCAGTGTCATGAGAAGTTTCATGAGCTTTGGGCTCCTTCGTGGCATGGGCTTGCTATGCAGCCGTATACTAATAAGCTAGGCGCAGAAGAACTTAGCCCGCACAAAGATTACATCCAGGGTAAAGGCAAGAGCTTTCGTGCGGTTATAAAAAAGGATGAGGCGCTGGTCAGTGTGAAATCGGATGAGGGCATAAAAGATTATCCCATTGTTTATGTGCTCGGGGGAAAGAATGTCTATTACTTCCTGACACGGCTTGAGCGGGGGCGGTTCCAGGTTCTGCCGCTGGCCTATGATGTTAACAGGAAAGAATGGTTCGATACTACCGCCAGTGCGGTCAGACATTTTGATGGGGCCAGCGATGAGGCTATCGACTGGATGGATACGCCGCTGACTTTTAACACGTCGTGCTTTAGCTGCCATATCAGCCAGTTGTCGCCGAACTATGATCTTAAGACCGACACATACGAAACCCAATGGGCCGAGCCTGGGATCAACTGCGAGACGTGTCACGGGCCGTCGGGCGAGCATGTACGCCAGTTTCAAAAGGCACAGGGCAAAAAAGAACAGCCGAAAGAGCTCCATCTTGTAAGCACGAAAAATTTTAGCGTCGAACAGGTTGACGGTATGTGCGGGCCGTGTCATGCGAAGATGCGGCCGGTGACGAAAGGTTTTGTGCCGGGCGAGAAATACTTCGACCATTACGACCTGGTGGCCCTGGAGAATCTGGACTTCTATCCGGACGGGCGCGACCTTGGCGAAAACTATACTTTTACCGGATGGATGATGAACCCGTGCTATAAGTCCGGCAAGCTGGACTGCATGCACTGCCATACCTCCAGCGGACGAGACAGGTTTGCCGGCGATAAGGCAAACGATGCGTGTCTGCCCTGCCATGAAGAACATGTCAAAAACCCAGCAGCCCATTCGCATCACAAACCGGACAGCGAAGGCAGCAAGTGTAAAACGTGTCACATGCCCAAAACCGAATTTGCCCGTATGCTACGCCACGATCATTCGTTCCGGGCGCCGACTCCGAAAACTACGATAGCACACAAATCACCAAACGCGTGCAATATATGCCATACCGACAAAACACCGAAATGGGCAGATGAGTGGGCCGAGAAATGGTACGGTAATGAGTACCAGAAAAAAACTGTTTACTTCGCCAAACTAATCGACGAGGCTCGCAAAAATAACTGGGCCAGACTTGACGAAATGATCAAGTACATCACGAGCAAGGACCGTGATGCGGTGGTCGCGACTTCGCTTATCCGGCTGCTTGAGACCTGCCCCGACCAGCGTAAATGGGATGCTGTCTTTAAGGCGGTCAAGGATCGGTCGCCATTGGTGCGGGCAGCGGCAGCGGGGTCACTTTCTGGCAACGGCAGCGAAAAATCGATAGACCTGCTCATCGCGGCAACGGCTGATAAGATGCGTGTAGTCCGCACACAGGCTGCTTACGCGATATCGACCTTTCCGCCGCAGATGATTTCTGCCGAGCAAAAAAGCAAGGCCCAAAAAGCGATCTTAGAATACCTGGCCTCGCTTACGGCACGGCCGGACGACGCGGCGAGTCATTACAACATCGGCAACTTTTACTCGAACCAAGGGTATCTTGAAGATGCGGTCAAGTCTTATGAGACATCTGCGAGGCTTCGCGACGATATGATAATGCCGCTGGTCAATGCGTCGATAATCTATGCAAGGCTGGGCAAAACCGAACAAGCTGAAAAGTCGCTTAGAAAAGCAGAAGCAATCGACCCTAATAACGCCGAGATGAATTTTAATCTTGGGCTGCTGCTCGCGGAAAAGTCCGACCTGGCCGGTGCGGAAAAATGCATGAGGCGGGCACTGAAGGCCAATCCGGATTTTGCGGAAGCGGCGTTTAATCTCGGTGTGATGATCTCGCAGAAAAACCCGACCGAAACGATAAAACTCTGCAAAAAAGCATACCGCCTGCGGCCGAACAACAACAGGTACGGGTATACGCTGGCGTTTTATCTAAACCAGAGCGGACAGGTCAATGCGGCAGAAAAGGTGCTTCTGGCGATCATAACGAGACCCGATGCAACGGCAGACGCATACTCATTCCTTGGCATGATATACACCAGACAGGGCAAAACCGCACAGGCAGCGGAAGTCTACCGCAAAGCAATGCAAAACGAAAACCTTCCAATGCAGCAGCGCCAGCAGTTTAATTCAATGCTGAGGGCATTCAACTAACCAAAGGTTAGTTGAAAAATGTATAATGATTATTGTATAATGTATAATTGAAGAACAGGCCTACCGGCCGGGGCTTTATTCTATTAGTTCTGCTGCAGGAAATGGATTTCCATGAGATGGGTAAATGACCTTTGCTCCATGTTCCCGAAGTTTTTGCCAGCTTTGATATACCGTGTTGATGTCGCCAATTGCAATGGGCCTGTGGCGAATTCCTGTCCACCATAAGAAATTCATAGCTGCATCACCAACAAATGCACTTCCGTCGGAAAGTAAAACTGAAATGGAGTCTGCCGTATAGGTATGGCCGGGCGTGTGCAAAATAATACCATCGATGCCTATCTCTTTGAGGAAAGAATCGTTGTCACCTTCCAGCAGAATATCGCTGCCGGTAAGTATTAGCGGTGGATATGTAAACTTCTGACGATGCAGAAATAAAGTACTCCCCGTTGTCAAGACCAAAAAAGTTTTTTTATAAGGTGGCTCGTTGTGCTTCCGTTTTAACCTTTAATATCTGATGCAACCGAGAAAAAATACTCTTTTTTTCGGTGGAGGATTTTACTTTTTTT
>JAIPFN010000110.1 GCA_021736615.1 Phycisphaerae bacterium
ATCGCATTTTTCATGCCAGCCGACCTCGACGAGCAAGGGCATATCGAGAACGATCGCTTTTACGTTTTCGCAATGATTGTACTTTTTAATGAGCTTTTCGGTCTGTTCGAGTACCAGTGGGTGGATGATCGAGTTTGTCAGTTCTACATTTTTATTGGATTTAAAAACAATCCCCGCCATTTTATATCGGTCGATTTTGCCGTTTGCGCCAGTAATTTCTTCTCCGAGAGCATTTTTGAGGCTTGATATGACGTTTTCGTCGTCGAGAAGGGCGGTTACGATGGCGTCTGCGTCGATGATCGCGCAGCCGAGGCGGGCAAATTCGGCTGCTACCGATGACTTGCCGGAGGCGATTCCGCCTGTTATTCCGATGATTTTCTTGGGGTTTTCCATGATTTATGACTAATTAACAGACAATATCGGCTTGGTCAAGCTGAAAATCCGGGTTTGAGAGAATTGATCGGTCTTGTGAGTACTTGCGGTGGGGAGGTTTACCGTTTTTTACCGAATTTGACCGGTTTTCAAGTTTGCGAAATTTTCAATATCCACATTTACTTGTTATTGTATCCTTCATTCTTTTTTACATTGTAACTCTTTAAGGCTTTAGATAGGTAATTGTAAAATCAACATACGGTCAGCATTTTTTAATGATGGGCATGGGGTGATATTGGCTTGCAGTAAACATCACCCCATGCCGGCAGGATGCGGACATTGCATGCGGCGACTATCGAATTATTTGCTTATTGACAAACGCTAACCGAAAGGGATAATGGTTTCTATGCGGCATAAAACTACAATTTATTTTCGTCTTTTATGTGGTTTTGGAATTGTATTAGTTCTTACCTTATTGCTTGGGCTTTTTGCTTTTGGACAAATGAAAACCCTGGCAAATCTTACGGTAATAATGCATGACCATCCACTTACCGTAAGCAATGCGGTACGAGATATCAATTCGAACATTTTAGCGATGCATCGTACAATGAAAGATGTTGCATCAGCTAAGACTGAGGATGAAATCCATAAGCTGATTACATACGTTAATACGCATGAACAGGAAGTATTTGAACACTTTAATGTTGTATCTGAGCGTTTTTTAGGCAGCAAGGATGACGTCAAAAACGCTCAAAAGGCTTTTTCTGACTGGAAAGAAATTCGACAGGAGGTTGTCGAACTGATGCTTGAAGGCAAACAGGCACAGGCACAGGCGATCACCAAGGGAAAAGGCAATGACCACGTCAACGATATTCTGAAAAAAATACTGGTAATGAGCGACTTTGCCGGCAGTAAAGCTGAAGAGTATTTCGCCCAGTCACAGGAAATCATCGCCAAACAATACCTTATACTGACTTCACTGATCATTATAATTGTTTCTATAAGTGCAATTGTCGGCATTATTATTTCCAGGAAAATTACTGTTCCGATTGCGAACATTATTAATGAATTCAGGGAAATTGCAAAGGGAGATTTTAACCGTAAAGTAAATGTTGACGGTCTAAAAGAAATCGATCAACTCGCAGATGAATTCAACAAGATGACATCGCAATTAAAAAAGTCAACAACATCGATAAAACTCCTCAATGAGGAAATCGATCACCGTATAAAATTAGAGGAGGGCCTAAGAGTTGCCAACCAGCAATTGGCTTGTTCAGAGCAACAGCTAAAAGCGTCTAATCAGCAGTTGAGAGCCAGTGAGCAGCAATTAAAAGCGTCTAATCAGCAGTTGAGTGCCAGTGGGCAGCAATTAAAAGCGTCTAATCAGCAGTTGACTGCTAACGAGCAGCAGCTTTTAGCCGCAGATCAAGACATGAGACTCAATGAGTCACGACTGGAGGTTTTATTAAAGCTCAATCAAATGAAGGATGCCTCTGTAAGTGAGATGGCGGATTTCGTAAGTGAAGAATCAATAAGGCTTACAAAGAGTGACATGGGCTTTTTTGGATTTATCGATGAAAGCCAGGGGTTCATGAGAATACACGCCTGGTCCCAAAAAGCAATGGCTGAATGTAGAACGAGCGATAAGCCTTTGATATTTCCAATAGAAAATGCCGGTGTATGGGCTAACTGCATCAAATCCCGAAAAGCAGTAATTATAAATGATTATTCATCGCATCATGATAATAAGAAAGGCGTTCCAGAGGGCCATGTAGAGCTGAAGCGTCTAATCAGTTTGCCTGTTTTTGAGGGTGATACAATCGTTGCAGTAGCGGCTGTGGCAAATAAACTCCACGATTATACCGACTCGGACGTTAAACAACTCGAACTGCTGTTTCATGAAATGTGGGAAATGATTTGCTACCAAAAGGCTCAAAGAGAACGAGACTTGCTCTTGAAAGAGCTTGAGTTCAAGAATAACGAACTTCAAGGCATTGTACATATAACTTCGCATGATCTGAAATCACCACTGGTAAACATCAAAGGTTTCAGCAGTTTTCTTCAAAATCATTGCAAAGAACTTCTTAATCTTATGATGTCCCAGGATTTTAACGGTGAGATCAAGGATAAAGTTGAATCTTTGGTCAACGCTTCCATTGAAGAGGATTTAGGCTTTATCATCTCAAGCACGGACCGGATGACCAGACTCATCGATGGTTTGGGTAAGATTTCGAGAATTGGTACATCAAATATTTCTTTCAGAAAAGTTGATATGAATAAATTGATGTCTGAAATTTTCGAAACTGTAAAATATCAGACTGACAAGAATAATACAGAAATTATCTTAGATGATTTGGTTCCCTGCCATGCTGATGAAGAGATGATCAAACATGTCTTTACCAACCTGGTTGATAATGCCATAAAATACTTCAAGCCGAATCAGAAAGGATCAATAGAAGTCAGCGGATACAAGGAAGGCGACGATTGTGTCTATTGCATCAAGGATAACGGCATTGGAATGAAATCTCTGCATAAAAAGAAAATTTTTGATCTATACCATCGCCTCGAACCGCAGGGCAATGTAGAAGGTGAAGGGCTTGGGTTAACGATAGTTAAGAGTATCGTAGGCAAACATAACGGCAAAATCTGGGTCGAATCCGAAGAAAACGAAGGAAGCAAATTTTTTGTCTCATTTCCGAGCGTCGATTAGTAACCGGTCCTTCCAATTAAGTGAGGCGGTCATTTTTAGGAATCAGTTTTTTACGGCTTAAACCATAGTCAAGCCCGCTGGAAGCCAACGGTAAAGGCTTTTTGAGCAGCCCCGACAGTCCCCTATTACTCTATCAACTCAAACTGACCGATTGGCTAGTTTGAAATGAATAATGTCTATTGTCTATTGTATAATAAATGATTCGCCCAGACCCTTCGACAGGCTCAGGACAGGTCGGCCGAGGCATTTTCATTAAAAAGCAAAAGCTGCGTAACACTTTTAATTGCAATGATTTACGTCAAGACCCAAGCTGTTTTCGGTCTTGACAATGGTGAGTACTTCAAAGGTCGACCTGATGCTAGCGGCGAAAAATACCGGCAATGTTACCGTAGATTTAGACAGGCAATGTCGGTAAATTTGAGGCGGTGTTAATTTATTTTTTTAGTTAAAAGGGGGTAGTCTTTTGTCGATAGTTTTCATAATGGGAATTGCCATTTAGGCGATTTCATTTTTCAAGAGGCTTCGGCAAGATGGTGACAATAGCAGATCTTATTAGCAACACAGCGTGTGACGATCAGGTTGAATGTGACCTGGTTGTCGGCGCTGAGATGTCTGTACGTGATGTGCTTGCGCGGATGGAAGAGTCCGGCAGCGGGTATGTCGGCATTGAGTTGGAAAGCGGCAGCGGCCAGGTGGTTCTATCGAGACAGGAACTTGTTGACGGGCTGCTTCGTGAAATTGATCGAGCTGGAGAAAGGCTCGTCGATCTACAAAATCATATCGACGAGGAAATGTCAGTCCAACTCGACCTGGTGCATGAAAACACCAGGTCGATGGCTGAAGCCGAAACGAATAAGTTTAAAGTTGCCATAGACTATATGACCGAGGGGCTTGTCATTATCGGTACCGACGGCAAAATTAACAAATGCAATCCTTCGGCGAAGAAACTTTTCGGTCTTGAAGGCAATGGAAGTATCGAGGCCTTTTCGGACGTTTTTGACGATTACGGTTTCCTGGAGATGTTCACAGAGAGCATTAGAGACAGTGTCGATAACTGGGGACAGTTCAAAATGAAATCGCCGTCGCAAGCGATTATTCAGATACGATGGACCGAGATGGTCGATGAATGCGGCGATCTTATTGGAAATCTGGTTATGCTTCGAGACGTTACGGACGAGCTTGCCGGCGAAAAGGCCAAAACCGAGTTTATACAGGCTATAACCCACGAATTACGCACTCCTCTTACGATCATTCAGAATTCCGTATCGAATATTCTCGCAGGAGTGACGGGTAAATTAAGCGATAAGCTTCGCGGTTATCTTGAAACCATACAGGGTGACTGTAAGCGGTTTGGCGGTCTTGTCAGCGACCTCCTTGACATGTCAAAGCTCGAATCAGGAGACATGGCGTTAAACAGGCAGGTTATGGGTCTTGGCGAAGCTATCGAAGGTGCCCTGTCGAAATTACGTTCTAAGGCCAAAGTTAAAGGCGTTCAGATCGCTCCTTTAGATTTGCCGTATATAACTCCTGTTTATGCCGACCGTGTCAGGATCAACCAGATTCTTTGCAATCTTGTGGAAAACGCGGTCAAGTTCAGCGAATCGGGCGATACTGTTACAGTTCGGTGCTATGAAGAGGGTAAGGCTATCGTAACGGTTGTCGAAGATACCGGAGCGGGGATTCCTGAAATTCATCAAAAACAGTTATTCAATAAGTTCCACCAGATCGGCAGGCAGGCCGGTGCCGGTTACAAGGGTATGGGGCTTGGTCTTTCGATATGCAAGGGCGTCGTCGAGATGCATGGCGGTAAGGTTTGGGTCGAAAGTAAAGAAGGGAGCGGAACTAAGATGTTTTTCTCGCTGCCTAAGATAGACCCTTCCATAGTGCTTAATAAGCACCTGGCCTCACTCCTGGAAACTGCCAAAGCATCCGGTGAGGAATTTGCAATAATGGTTGTTCGCTTTGATGTTGTAGATTCAGACTTGCCGCAATGTCATCAAGTTATCGGAACCGGCATAAAAGAATTGCTTGACAGAAGCGGAGATTTTTTGACAGAGAAAAAGGACCTTGCCCTTGATATTAGCGATTTTGAGGTTGTTTTCGCTGTTAGCAACGCAAGAAAGAAGCGTGTTGATGCTGTTAAGAAGAAAATTGCAAAAATTGTAAAAAATATTAAAAACAGTAAGTTCAACGGCGAAGCTATAGTGCCGATGATTGGTGTAGGCATATATCCGACAGATTCAAATGAGATCATTGAGATTGAAAATCTGGCCAGGAATACAGCCGTTAAGTTTTGATGGGCTATAGGGTCCTTTATTAATGGAGAGCGATTATGTTTGATTTTTTAGGTTTAAAGAAAAAAACTGACAGGGTAAAGATACTTATCGTCGACGATGAGCCGAATATTGTTCAGACGCTTCAGGACAGACTGGAGATGAACGACTTCGATGTTGTCACTGCGTCTAATGGTAAGGAAGGTCTGGAACAGGCCATTCTGGAAAAGCCGGATGTTGTCCTTCTGGACGTTATTATGCCTGTTATGGACGGTCTTGAGATGCTTGAAGCACTTCGGAAAGAACCGGCTTGCGAAAACATTTCTGTCGTAATGCTTACGGCAAGGAGCCAGACACAAGACATCGCAAGAGCGAACGCCTGCGGCATCGAAGATTACATCGTAAAACCGTTCGACCTTAGCGAACTGCTCGAAAAGATCGAAAGCATAGTAGAAAACAGAAAAGCACTGGCCGGATAATACCGGCGGGGTGTTTGCCCTGAGATACATGAAATATCAAAAGCTGAAGGGAAAATCGGAATTTCCTTTCAGCTTTTTTTTTATTCAATCGTCTTCCAGAAATTTACGGAACCGTTCAAGGTTTTTTGATGCTTTTGATGCTTTCCAGTATGCTTCTTCTGGTCATTACGTCCGGGTAATCTTTTGCGATGTCTGATAATTTTTCTACGCAGCCTTTATCGCCGATCCTGCCAAGTGCGATGGCGGCTTGCTGGCGTACGCATGGTGCGTTGTCGAGGTTTTCCAGTGCGTTCAATAACGCCGGAACCGCTTTGTTTTCCTTTAGCATTCCAAGTCCCCATGCCGCGGCGGGGCGGAAAAACGGCCGCCATCCTTTATAGAGTATGTGCGTCGGAGGAGTGTTTAAACCGGCGGGGGCTTCGGTCGGTTCGTTGACCAGTACGTCAAGCAGGATGTCGGCGGAGGTTTTGTCGCCGATTCTGCCGAGGGTGCGGATCAGATAGAAACAGCACCAGTTGCGTTTTTCGGAATCATTGCCGGCTCGGTACTTTTTGACAAGTTCGCCGATGCGGGGGGCATATTTTGTGTCATCGCAAACGACCGACAAAATCTGTGCGGCCCGGGCCTGGGCGGAGTATCTTCGGATATGGCCCTCGGCGTGGGGCGACAGACTTACCGAAGCGATCAACGAGTTGTCTGATTTTGTGTTGGTGCCGTTAAGGACGGCAAGGCATGCCTCGACTACATTTTCTAATTCGCCGCTACGTGCGATTATCCGGGCCGACAACGCTTCATAGCTGTCGAGTTCGTATAAAAGACCGCGATCTTTATCGGCTGGGATAGACTCTACGATTCTGTTGACAAGCGGTGCGGTGTTTCTGGTTCCCATTCGGTCAAACGCTTCAAGCATGCGGTAGTGCAGGATCGATGAATGACATCCCATTAGCCAACTGTGCTCTGCGGTGCGAAAAACGTAGTCGCTGAAACTGTTCAATTTTGCGAATGCGGCAAGTAGGGCTTTCTCGGTCTGGGGCGTGCCGATTAGGCCCAGGGCCTCGGCTGCCGTTGCCGAGATGTATATTGGTTTCTGGCCGTAGCCAAGCTCATGGAAGCCGCCGCCGCCTTTTTTCGTTAGATTGTCATTCATCAGGCCGGTAAGCAGTTCGACGGACTCTGTGTCTTTCAGGTATCCAAGCGATCTCATCGCCGTCATTAGTTTGCGTAAATCCGTATCGCCGTTGGCGGTGAGGAATTGGCGAATTGCTTTCTTGCTCGCATCGCCGCCGATATGGCCAAGGGACTGTAATGCCATCAGGACTTCCTGCGAATCGGCAGAAGACAGTTTTTCGATCTGCGAGCTTTCAATGGCGTTCCAGTCGGGGTTTTTCCATGAGTCGGCAGAGGCGGTTCCTGTCAGATTCTCAAGTGCTATCCGTATGGCATTTCGAACCGTGGCGTTGGAGCCCTTCAATGCTTTCGATAGAGCGGTTACGGCTTTGCGGTTACCGCAAGCTGACAGCGAAAGGGCCGCGGCGGTTCTGATCTCTGTGTTTTTTTCATTATGCAAAGCATCGCTTAAAGCCTTGACGAAGTCGCGGTCGTGGCCGATACCCATCCGGCGAATCGCTGACAGCCTGATATTTGCATTGGCATTGTTTGCCGCCTTTAACAGTTCTTCGGGGCTTGCCGGCAAATTAATTGAGCTGGCTTCGCGGAAACGTTCGAGCTGCAAATTTAAGACTCCCCCGTTGGCACCGTTATTGGCCCTGAAGCGGTGGGGCTCTCCCTGTCCGAGGAGTTTTACGGGTTTGTTCATTATCGCCTTGGATAACTTCATCGCTACCGGTGCACTCGACGCGGCGGCGTGACAGCCTACGCATGCCCGCTGTTCATCGGGGCGAACGTAAATCCATGACATCTCGTTAACGACCGGTCTGCCTTCGCCGTCTACTGCCTGCATGGCAAGCGGCCTGTCGGCGGGAACCTCTACGTAGAATGATCCGTCCGATGCCAGGGGCACGGTGCCAAGCTCGACGCCTTCTGTGCCGATATGGGCATAGATGGTTTTTGTCGGTTCAAGGGTAAAGGGCCTTCCTTCGTAAATGCGGACTGCTTTGACGCGTTTGAGGTCGGCGGTGTTATGCTGGGTGTTCAAAACATTCTGGCAGTAAAGAAAGCCGGTCTTGGAAATAGAGCGGTCGGCTTTTGGGTCAACCATAGAGGGTCTTAGCATCGGTGCAGGCCTTGGCGCGAGGTGGACGACCGAGTGGATGTCGTCTTCGGCGTAGCCTCTGGTCAGATCGGCAGGGTCGGCGGCAGGCATGTTGAGGTTTGCGGTAGCGAGTATTTCGGTTATGTCCTTGGTAGCTGGGTCGAAAGTCAGCAGCCTTTTGCGTTTGATCGAGGTACAGAGCAGACGGCCGTTCGGCAACGGCGACATGTCGTATGGGACAAAACCGCCGATCAAAGGCTCACCCGTTGCCGAGGTGGAACTGACCAGGCCTTTTTGATTGATGGCGGCAACTTTGCCGTTGGGCAGGGCCGCGCAACTGCCGACTCCGTAATTTCTGAGCCAACTGGAATTTGCTTCTGCGCCGACATTACTTTCGTATTTTATGCCGCTTCGTCCCGGGCCGATGATGACCTGTCCGCCGGTTCCGTCCATGCGGGTTTGGTGGAGGTGGGTTTCCACTTTTGCGCGTTCGAGGAAATTGTCCGACCTGATGAATGTCAGCGATCCGCCGGCGGTGACATGGGGTTCACGATCGGCGACTATGTGGTAGGTCATCGGTAAAATGTTTTTGCCGTCGGCATTGCAGGTAAATAACGAGGAAGCAAACTTGGCGTGATATTCCTCGCGGTTGCCGATTCGGGTGGAACTGAAAATGATTCTTCCGTCCGGCAGTTCGGCGGGGTCATAGTCATGGAAAGGGCCGGTTGTGATCTGTCGAAGATTTTCGCCGTCGATGCCGACTGCGTAAATGTGGTAATAGGCCTCGTCTTTTTTGGCGAGTGAAAAATAAACTGTCTTTCCGTCATAGGAAACACTTGGCGAGCCGAGGACACCGCCTTCGGCATCGCATAAAACGGTGAGTTTGCCTTCTGGCCTGAAAGGGATAAGACTTATGAGTTGGCGGCCAATCGCCGCCGGCGTCGGCGGGTCCATCTCGAAGTAGGCGCGGCTGCCTTTGATGTTTTGAATGTAATTATTTGCGTCGTGTTGATTAAACGGAAGATGTCCGCGGACAAAGACTACGCCGTTTGCAAATATTTCATCGGTAAAGGCGGTCTCCTTTTTATATACAGCCGGGACGTAGGGGGTATTTCTGCGACCTGGTCCTTGATTACCGCTGGTGATATTGCCCCAGGGGGCGCAGCCGTATTCTCCGGCAATTATTGCCGAAAGCCAATTCTGGCCAGGAGTAAAACCGGTTTCGTTCCAGCCGGCTTCTTTCTTGTCGCTGCATATCCAGCTTGCATCGCTGATAAGCTCAAATTTTTTACCGTCCTCAAATGTTGCCATCATTTTGACGATCAGGCCGGCAGGTCCGGCGATGGTATTGACTGCTTCGACGGCGATGGCGTTTTGCTCGATGATAAGATTCTTGCTTATGTCGATTTTCTCCGGGTTCTGCCATGAGGTTGACTGGCCGACATTTTTGCCGTTGACGAAAAGGGTCCACTGATTATCGCAGGTAATGATCACCTCGCCGGATACAGGTTTACTGCCTGCCGGAAACTCGAAACCTTTATGGAAGTAAAGTGTCTGGGCTGCGGCATGGGTCGCGGGATTTGTGTTTTGCGTTCCACCCCAGATCCATTTTGCTCCATCAAAGTTGAGAGGCTTATCCTTATCGGCAGCGAAGAGAATCTGCGGGGTAAAAAGAATCGCCAAAACGACAACGAATATCTTACAAATACGCCAGTTTACACGGATTTTATAATTCATTATAGTACCTTGCAGAAGAAAATTACATACGAGAAGATTTTAACTTAAAAGTCCCTTTGAGTCAATTAAACGCTGCCCGGAAGTCAAATATTGCAAGCATTAACAATGTCTAAGAGGCCTATAGTGTATGTTGACCTGTAATTTCAGACTGAAGCGCAGCGATCACTTCTTTGATCTGTTGGGATTTTAAGTATATCGTCAGGTATTAAGGTTATTGTGGGCATTTAAAATTCCGCGATTGAAAAAGCGGTAAAGTTTTGGTAAACCTATGGTCAACTTATTTGAGTGGATAACTGTACGGGCCCCCGGGAAATGCTCGTTTTCGTTCTGTTGTGCGGATGCCCCTGTTTTTTCGGGTAGAAAGTTCTTAGCTGTGTCGGGTTTACTGCGTATAATATTGTACTATGCCTGACAAAAGAAAACATAGGGGTACTGCCCCGGGTGATCCGCATATTTTTGGCGATTCTCATTATGCCGATCTTTGCGGTGGCGTCGCTGACCTGTCGTTGCTATTGAGTAAGGGGTATCCGCCTGGCGGTTCGCTGAAACTGGTTGGCGACCGGTTCGGGTTTACCGACCGGCAGCGGCTTGCGATCAGGCGGTGCGCATGTTCCGATGAGCAGCTTAAAAGCAGAAACTCGCGGCGAGTAGATATTGCCGCTCTTGGCGGGCAGTGTCTGCTTATTGACGGGTTCAACCTTTTGATAACGGTTGAGGCCGCTCTTAGCGGCGGGGCGGTATTTGTCGGCCGTGACTGCTGCTGCCGCGATCTTTCGGGCATACACGGTTCGTACAGGCGGGTTAGCGAGACTTTGGATGCTTTCGCTATTGTAGCGGATTTTCTTGACGCTGCCGAAGTGAGTAAGGTTAAATGGCTTTTTGACAGACCGGTCTCGAATTCGGGTAAGCTTAAGGTTATCGCCTGCGAACTGGCCGAAGAGAACGGCTGGCCGTGGGAGGTGGAGCTTTTTGACAACCCCGACAATGAGCTTATCGCATCGGAGAGTATCATTTCCACAAGCGACAGCGATGTTCTGGACAGGTGCGGCAGGTGGTTTAACCTTAGCGCAGAAATCGTGAAAATATGCACTCAGCCAGACGGCAGAGGTGCTTTTGTGGTTGATGTTTCCGGTTGAGAGCAGTGGGGATTTGCAATGATGCAGGCTGTAAGCCTACATTACGCCGGGATGATGGTAAGGGTTTTGTCGGCGATTGTTATTCCTTCGCAGAAAGTTCTTAACCGCCATGGACCGAGTTTGTCATTTAGCGGCAGCCATACTCTGTCGCCGAGGTAGAATTTGTAGTCGTTGCTGCTGACGTAGATTTCGCCGCTAAATGGCGGGCGGATGTTACCTTCGTCATCCGCAAACGGCGGGTGGTCGATCTTGAAGGTCAGTTTTTTGCCCTTGCCGCCTGTTATGTGCAGGACGTATCCGAATTCAATGTTTTCAACGGCGGGAATTTTTTTGGTTCGTTCCAGGAATCGCGGCAGATCCTTTGAGTCTTTGTCGAAGCTTTCGTATATTCCGAAGCTTTTGATTGTATGTTTGAGTTTTTTAGACATTGGGGAGAGTATTTTTGATGTCTATCTTAATCTCTTTTATCCCTGCGCTTACGCTTCGGGTTTCTGTTTAATTTTTTCGAGCATTTGTTTTACCAGTTCCATTGGCAGGCCTATTACGTTTGTGAACGACCCTTCTATTTTCTCTACGAATTCGTCGCCGGTGTCCTGTATTCCGTATGCTCCTGCTTTGCCTTGCCAGTTACCGTTTTTTATATGGTCGAGTATTTGCTCTTCGGTGAGCTTTTTTGGGTATACTACCGTTGTGGCCGCTTCTACTATCTCTGTGTTGTCTGCGATCCTTACAAGCGCAACGCCGGTGATGACTTTGTGGGGTTGGCTAAAGAGCATTCGTGTGATCTGTTCGGCGTGGTCGGCGTCTTCGGGTTTTCCGATGATCATGCCGTCGTGGTCTACGACGGTGTCCGCTCCCATTACAAGCTGGTCCGGGAATTTTTTTGCGACATCTTTCGCTTTTTCCAGGGCCAGGATCATTGTGTGCCGGACAGAAGTTACGCCTTCTGTTGGAAATTGCGACTCGTCTATGTCAGAGACGATAGTATTGAAATCCAGGCCTGCTTCGTCGAGCAGTTCTTTTCTTCGCGGTGATGCTGAGGCAAGGATGAAACTCATTTAGGCACAGTCCCCGTGGTTCTTATGATTCTGACATTGCGGGCGAGCTTTACGCAGAAGGCGTTGTAGCTGTTCTGAAGTGCCCGATGGTCGTCAATGTAATAATCGAAGATTTTCGGAGAGAGGTATCTGTTCCATTCGGAGGTCATTGGTAAATTTCTGTTCAATGCCATCTTCTGCATTTCCACATCAAGCGGCCAGTCTCCATTTTTGGCATCGAGGAGGAGGCTCTGGAATTTGAGCAGGTTTCTTCCGTAATCGTTTTCTTTGAGGTATCTTACCAGTGCGTATGACTGTGCGTAGAATGCCATGACTGTGTCAATGTCTGCCGATGCGACGATATCGCCCGGGTTAAGGGTAAGTAGTTGTCCGAGGGGAATTATATTGTTATTGTCAATGCACTTTCTTAGAGAGCCAAGTCTCGACGCGTTTATTGCAGGGCGAAAGTAGAAGAAGCCGTTTTTGTAGACGCTTGTTTCAAACAGTGTTGCCAGGCCCTCGTCGAGCCAGCTTGGCAGTCGGTATGCGAAATGTCTGAAGTTGAACTGGTGCCATCCTTCATGGCCGAGAACAGAGAATGTTTTCTTTCTGCCGATGTTGTAGGTGACGCATGCGCCGTTGAGGTAGTAGGCTCCCTTTTGGATCTTAAGATACATGTGCGCGTTTTCGCCGGTAAATTTTGTGGTGAACTCTTCCCACTGTTTGCGCGTGCCGAAGAGGTATACCGTGAATTTGTTTTTTGTTTCGATGGGACTGGGAAGCTGGTGCTGGTATGCGGTGTATGCCGACTCCATAAATCCCGGTACTCTGGACAGGGTGAGCGGTTCGAGCATTGTTGTGTGGATATTGTAATGCTTTGTGGTGATGGTGATGCCCGGGGCGTATTCGTTTTCCCAAGTCTCGACTTTTTCTACCGGCGGGAGCTTTCGTAGGCTGTCGGCCATTCCGGCAGGTGTTGACAGGCAGGGAGGCGGGCAGTGGCGATTAGTCGTTGCGAATTGTTGTTCGTTGCAGCCGCATAGTGCCATTAATGTACAAAGACATGTTATCAGCAACACCATACATTGCAGTTTTTTTGTTTTGTTAGATGTCATCGAATCTCTCTCCAAAGATTTCCGCTGTAAAAAGATACACATCCGTGTCCGGTTCTTTCCATGCGTTGGGGTTAAGCCCCGCTTTGGAACTGCAGCAATACGAAAGAAATTCTTCCTTGTTCCAGCCGATCTCTGTTGCAACCTGTGGAAGGAAGCAGCCTGATCTGCCGTTCTTGACTATGTAAATACCGTCGATTCCCAGTCTCAGCGAAAGGGGGTCATCGGTTTTCTTTAAAGGTGAAAGCAGTGAAATCTCGATGTCGAGTTCGTCGAGTTCTTCGGGTGTGATCGGGTTTTTGCTGAAACGAGCGTCTTTGCTTGCCGACGCCTGTGCGATCTCGAAGATAAGTTCGATGATGGGTTTGTCGGAGATGAACTGGCCGAGGCAGCCCCGGAGATTGTCGCCGTTTTTGAGGGTGACAAAACAGCCGCATTCGACGTTGAGTTCTTCATCGTCGGAGACGGGAGGTTCAATGGTTTGTCTTTTGACGGCGGCAGTTACCGCGTCGCGGACAACATCGAGTAATATGTTTTTTTGTTTTGGGTTCATTGCGTTTTTATCCCTGCGCTTGCGCTTCGGGTTTCTGTTTGTGGGTTGTTAGCCTACATTACTTAATGGTGCAGGAGTTTCAGTGCTGCGAATCCGCCTATCAGGAGTATTACAAATGCAAGTGAGAGCCAGTTGAAATATTTGTCAATAAATGGTTTTATCGCTTCGCCTTTCCAGCCAAACAGGCCGGCGACGAGAAAGAATCTTGCCGATCTGCTTATCGCCGAAGCTGCTAAAAAACCTATAAAGCTTATCTTGGCGATTCCGGCGGAGATTGTACAGACCTTGTACGGCAGCGGGGTAAATCCACAGGTGAATACGATTGTGAAATCATGTTCGTCGTAAAGTTCTTTGAATTTTGCGAAATTATCTTCGGTCATTCCTATTGAACCAAGGTGGGCGTAAACCCATGGGTGTATCTGTTCCCATAGGAACATGCCGATGAAATATCCCAAAATTCCGCCGAGGATGGATGCTATTGAGCAGGCCAAGGCGAAGCGGAACCATTTTTTTGGTGCTCCGAGTGTCAGCGGGGCGAGAAGGACGTCCGGCGGGACAGGGAAGAAGCTTGATTCGGCAAAACTTAGCAGAAAAAGAGCGGTTGGGCCATGCTTTGTATCGGCAAAATGCAGGACCCAGTCATATAAATGCCGGTGCAGGTGCCACCATGGCAACTTTTTTGTCTCAACTTTTTCCATTTAATCCTCTAATAAAGTAAACAGAGCCGATATTTTACCAGAAAACCTGTATAAAGTCAAATGAATTGACAATTGCGCTTTTGATGATAATATATAGGGTTAAATCGGTTTTTTTGGTCGAAGACTGCATTAAAAAGATTGATTAGGCGGTTAATTTGTAGATTTATAAAGAAAAAAAGCAGTTTCCTGGATTGCCGCGTTTATTGGGCCTGTTTTGGGTCGAAATTTTAGAATTTTACAGGGGTTCTTATGGGATTTTCAGAGCAGTTTAATGTTGTAGACGGTGGTTTTGTTGTTTTGGCTCCTTGTAAGATCAACCTTAGTTTGCTTATCGGCGGAAAAAGGGCCGACGGATTCCATGATCTTGAGACAGTAATGGCTAAGGTCGACTGGTGCGATGAACTTCTGTTTGAGACGGGTGATACCGATGGTATTGAGCTTGTGTGTAAGGGCGATTATTGGGCTCCGGATGGTGAGGAGAACCTGATCTGGCGAGCTTATGATATGGTCATCGCAGGTTTGGAAGATGCGGAAAAGGCAAGGCTGGCCCATAGTGTTAAGATCACGCTTACGAAAAATATTCCGGCAGGCAGCGGGCTTGGAAGCGCCAGCAGTGACGCGGCGGCTGCGCTTTTGGGTATGAACCGGTTCTTTGATCTTGGGCTTTCGGATGAGAAATTACATGAGATGGCCGGGCGGCTTGGCAGCGATGTCGCGTTCTTTCTTGGCGGGCCGCTGGCGTTTTGCTGGGGTAGAGGCGAAAAAATTCGTAAAATTGATGAAAATTTTTCATTCCGCGCCCTTTTGGCTCTTCCTGGTGTAAATGTTTCTACAAAAAGGGTTTATGAGAATTTCAATGTTGATATGGAGTTGTTTAAGCGTCTGGGCGGTGAAATAAATTCAGATATTGCGAAAAAGAATATTGATTTTGTTGCCGGAATGTGCGCAAATATGCTTGAAGAGTACTGTTTTGATTTATACCCTCAGCTTGCCGAACTGAAAAGGTACATCCAGTCGCTCGGAATTGAGCATGTCTGTCTTAGCGGCAGCGGTTCAACGGTGTATTGTCTTCTCGGAGACGTAAGAGACGAAGACGTGAAACATTATCAGTTGAAGCTTAAAGAAAGTTGCAACTGTGGCAGTCTAGTAGTATACAACAATAGATGGTAGGTTTTACGTGAGGCAAAATTATGGAAATCACCGAAGTAAGAGTAAAGTTGGTTGCCAACAAGGATGACAGGTTGAAAGGCTTTTGTTCGATGACCCTGGATAACGATTTTGTTGTCCGCGACATCAAGGTCATTGAGGGTACAAACGGTTTGTTTGTGGCTATGCCTTCGAGAAAAATGAGCGACCATTGCACCCATTGTGGCGGTAAGAATCATCTGCGGTCAAAGTACTGCAATAATTGCGGTGGAAAACTTTCCGAAGAGCGTGCTAAACAGGACGACCAGGGACGTATGAAACTTCATGCCGACATCGCTCATCCGATCAATGCCGAATGCCGAAAGAATATCCAGAGTACGATCGTTAAGGCTTTCGAAGAAGAGATCGAAAAGTCCAAGCTGCCGGATTACAAACCGGTTAGCATGGACGTTGAAGATTACGATGTACCTTAAATTAGCAATTAGCTTTTTGCGACTTTTTTTTTAGTTCTTTTAGCAGGTTTTCTTCGATTTCTATTTCGCTGGCTTGGATATTTTGTTTTGTTTTCTGTGCCTCTCTTTGGCCCGGGGCGTAGATTTGCGTTGTGGGTATAACTCAACCAGAAACGATTTTGAGTAGTTTGATTGAAGTGTAACGTCAACTACTGCACTGTCGCATTTTCCGTTTGCGACAGTGCGGCAGTTGAAAGCCGGCAAATGGAGGATTGCCGATCAGTTGTCGGATAATAATTCTTCCAGTACTTTGTCGATCGCCCAGTCCAGGGTGTGGTCCATGTCGTAGCATTCGGTGTCGAGGCGGTCGCGTATGTTGTAGACTTTTTCCTGGCGAATATCAGGAAGCGAGCCTATCATTTCGAGCAACTGACCGAGCGGGGTAGAGTTTGTGTCTCCGAACAGTTCCTTTTCGATCTGTTCGAGATTTACCTCACCGCCGCTGCTGCCGCGAAATTTAACGATTTCACTTTCGCCGAGATGTACACTGTCTTTTGACTCTGTTTTTGTAAAATTCATCGTTTCACCTGTTTTTCTTCCGGCCTGCAATCATTCCATTTTCATGCTGCCGGCTGCTGCCACTTGTAATTAAATGGCGGCCAGACTAAAAATCCACAACTCCATTGTGCGGATATTTAATTGTTTCTCTGAATGTCAAGGCATTGCATTGTTAGCAAAGCTTAAATTTTTGCGTCAACCACAAGATGTAGTATGCTTTAAATTCCAGTGATATCAAAGAACCGTAATAACAATACTGATATCGACTTGGCTTGTTAAAAACTTTAAAAAACGCATAAAAGGTTGTAAGGGCATGTTTATTAAGGGGTTACATCTTTTAGTCGCGTTTCTGTAGGAGAATGCTGGTTATCTGCTTAACATGAAACCCTATTTTAACGGCAAAATTAACATATTATGTGTAAATGGATAAGATGGGCAGGCCACAATATGTTGTGTTTCCTATTTTTTTTTTAAATTATTTTTTCGGTTGCTAATGCTGGTTTTATGGGGCTATGGCGGGTTTTGCTAATTACCTTGCTTAACTTTGTGTTAATCTTGAATTGCCCCATTTGAACATATTTTCAACTATTTTACCAAATCTTCCGGAATTAATTTGACTTTGCATAGTATGTGTTACATAATAAGTAATGTAAGTTAACCTTGAAATGGAGATAAATTATGAAATTTGAACGTGAACTATTAAAAGGTGTTGCCCCTGTTGTTGTGTTGGAGATTCTTTCGCGGGGTGAGATGTATGGTTATGAGCTTAGCGATGCTATTGAAAAGCGTAGTGGTGATATACTTACGCTTGGGCGGGGGACGCTGTATCCTTTGCTTTATAATCTTGAGGCTAAGGGGCTTGTTGTTGCCGAGTCGCGGAAAAGCGACAGCGGGCGAAATCGCAGGTACTATTCTATTACGAGTACGGGGCTTGAACAGCTTGCGGCGAAGAAGGACCAGTGGCAGCAGCTGCAGCAGGGGGTGAACCTTGTGTTCGGTTTTTTACAGCCTGGCATGGCTCCGGCTTAGTTATTCAGAAGCGATCTATTGGATATTGGGTGTTCCTTGTTGAGTATTGGATATTCGCAACTGTCTAATTTGAATAACCAATACTCAACAAGGAATAACCAATCATGAATTGAAAACTTTATAACTGTTGATGTGAACAGTTTAGCCATTTTCATAAGGACAGGATAATGAGTGATAAGAAATCTCT
>JAIPFN010000111.1 GCA_021736615.1 Phycisphaerae bacterium
CCGAGAGCATCGGCGGCGATCATGGCGTCGGCAACTGCCTCGCTGGTTACTTTGAAGCAATGGCTTACACATAGCGAGCCTTCCCCGGCACACACGTCGCCGATGGTTTTTAGGCTTTCTCGCTGGACTCCTTCGAGATTGAGTTCTGCGAAAGTGACCGGCAGGCCGACGCTTATCATGAAATCGACGGCTTCGTAGACTTCTTCCATCGTTGCCGCTTCGTCCATGCAGAGTTGGCTGATGATTCCGAAGGCTACTTCTTCGCCGTGCATGAGGTGACGGCATTGTTTAAACGATGGCAGGCAATTTGCGATCATGTGTGCGCTGGCAAGGCCGCCGCTTTCAAAGCCCAGGCCGGAATGGAGGATGTTGGCTTCGATAACTTTTTCGACAGATGGGGTCAGTGCGCCGGCTTCGGCGGCGAGTTTTGCCTGGACCCCATGCTCCATTAAAATATCATAGCCTAGCTTTGCGATAGCCATCGCGGCCATTGTCGATCTTCCGCCGGCGAGATTTCCGCCACCGGTTTTTAGTGCGACTCTTGCTTCGACCCATGTCGAAAGCGTATCTCCCATGCCTGCGACAAGTGTGCGGGCCGGCGCCTTTACGATTACTCCCGAATCGACGAGGACCAGGTCGGGGTTAAACGACCAGCAGTCGAAACCGGTGCAGTTGCCGTCGTCATCGTACCATACCGTTGCCGCACTTGTCGGCGAATCGGTAGCTGCGATTGTCGGGCAGGTTACTATACGAATGCCGGTTTCTATCGCGGCTGCTTTTGCCGCGTCGAGCGTTTTTCCGCCGCCGAGACCGACAGAGATGTCCGCGCCGGATTCTTTGATTATCCCGACGATTCTGTCGACTTCGCCGCGGGTGCAATCACCCTTAAAGTCTATGTCTACAAATTCTATTTTCGCAGCCTTAAGGCTGTCAATAACCGTTTGGCTGACAATCCCTTTTACTGTTTTGTCCCACAGCAGGATTGGTTTTTTGCCGATTATCGAAATTAGACTGCCAATTTCCTTTAACGCGCCTCTGCCTTGTACGTATTTCCTTGGGGTTATCAAAATGTTATTCATGATCGAATTCCTTTCTGTTTTTTTGTAAAATAGCCTCGGCCTTCAGGACGTATCATTCATTATACAATATACAATAGACATTATTCATTTCAAACTGACCGGTTCGGTCAGTTTGAGTTAATTATGTAAACGCTTCTACGGCTCCGGAGGAATCGAAATCCAGTTTGATCGGGTACTTGCCGTACGCCCTGATCGTATTTACCATAGCAAGGTAATTTTCCGGTTTTACCGCCGAGTGAATACTGTTACTTGACGAAGCAATGAATCCGCCGCCGTCTGCCGCTTTTTTGATCACATCGAGAGTCTCATTTATAACATCAGAAACGGAACCGAAAGTCAGCGTCTCTGCGCAATCGACGTTGCCCTTTATCGCTATTTTGTCGCCGTACTTTTCTTTGATCATTGCGATATCCATGCCAGCGACAGGGTCAATCGGGTCAAGGCAGTCGATCCCGCTGTCGATCAGCAAATCAAGTATCGCGTGGATATTGCCGTCAGTGTGCTTGATTACGGGCATTCCGCAGTCGTGAAAACCTGCGATTACTTCTTTTAGTCCGGGATAAAGATATTCTTCAAACATCGCCGGCGAAATAAACAACGCTTCGGTCGAGGCGTAGTCATCTCCGGTAAATACAAAATCCGCTCCAAGGCGTGCGGCCTCTCTGGCCAGTTCGATATTGAGCTTTACCGACATATCCACAAGCCGCTTGGTAAGCTCCGGCTCGGCGAATGCCATCATAAGCTGCTCAAAACCCATCAGGTTTCGCGGGATAGAAAGCACATCGTTAAGATGAACGCCGATAGCATACTCGCCCTTATATTTGGCGACGATTTTTTTTAAGCTCTCGTACCTGTGCGGTGCCGAAGGGTCCGGCGGAATGTAGCCATTGAAATCGTCCATGGACTGGATCGGTCCTTCAAGCGTGGTAGAGTGCTGTTCGGCGCCCTTTTCGATCACACAGCCCCATTCGTTTCTGGAAGTATTTTCGCTGAGCTTTTCTGTCACATAATCCGGCGAGGTCAGCATCGCGTCAAGTCCCATCCGAACTGTAAACTCTTCCATCGAGCAACCCGGACAAATAACCTCACGCACACGCTGATCGATTATCCACTCAAAATGCGGTATGCGGTCCGGCACCTGGCCCTTAAGAACCGTCATCACTCTTTCTTGCGACGTCATCGCAGCCATATACAAAACTCCATAATGTTTTAATAAAATAGTTTCGGCCTTTTGGCCGAATCCTTCCCTAATCCCTAAAACCTAACACCTAATCCCTCCAAACTGGCCAAAGGTCAGTTTGAGTTGTTTAATGTTTTTTACGAGCAATAAGCTTTCTGATCCTTACAGGCCATCTCGACTTCCATGCTTTGACGTTCGGTGTCCCAGCCGAGGATATTTCCGGCAATTTTTGCCATCTCTTCAAGTGCGGGTTTTTGCCCTTTACCGGTAATTGTTATTATGCTTCTCCGTCTTGTGATATCGGCCAGATGCTCGACGCATTCGTTTTCGGCAATATATTCGATTTCGCCGACGGAATATTCGCTTAGATTTTCCAGTGGTGTGTTGTTTGTCCCGGAGGCGATTTTTTCCGCTTCTGTTCCATATCTTTCGAGAAGGTCTTCGACTCGCTTCTGCTCGATATTATTTGCCGCAGCGACTCTTTCAATCCATGCTTGTTTTGCCGCATCGTCTGCCGGGTAATTAACCGCACCGAGATACGGACGTTCGGCGACCGAGACAGTGCGTGTTTTTTTAAGTTGACCAAGAACCTTTTCGGCAGTCTGTTCGGCAAATGCCCCGAAGGTAGTCAGTTTGCCGCCTATCATGCTGTATATCGGGAAACTGCGGTTTTCGTCAGGTGGAGTATCTTCGATCCGGTGGGCGCGCGATACGCGGCTGGTAAAGTCCATGCCTGAAGACGGCAGGGGCCTTACCCCGCAGAATGTATAGACTATGTCATCTTTGGATAATTCAAGACTCGGGAAGACTCCCTTAAGCGTAGACATCATGTAATCGACTTCGTCACAGTCACAAGCGGCATCGTCGGGGTTTTCTATCCGAATATCCGTCGACCCCATGATAACCCTGTCCATAAATCGGAAAGTAATGCAGATACGGCCGTCGGTGTGTTCGTAGTAAACCATCCTGTCGCCGAGTGCATCGTATAATTCCTTGTTGTTGATAACCAGGTGAGAGCCCTTCGTCCCGCCCATAAATTGCGAATCAAGTCCAAGGTCCTTATTAGCAAAGTCAACCCAGGCCCCGGTAGCGTTAACTACGATCTTAGGTTTGATGACGGTTGTTTGTCCGGTAATCGTATCGGTCAGCGTTACTTCATCTGCCGATGTCTTAGCGGCAGTGACATAGTTGATCGCCGCACATTCGGTGTTCTCTGTAACCCCTTCGCTTATCATTTCCACACATAACCGCTCTGCCTGGCTGATCCAGGCGTCCCAGTAGTTTGCTGTGCATGTGATATTGGTTCTAAGGCCAGGAATCTCTTTCGCCGATTTCGCTTTGGACATGAAGAAATGCTTTGGTGTCTGCCGTTTTTTTCGCGTAATGAAATCGTAAAACCACAGACCCATCTCACAAACAACGGCACCTCGACCGCCTACGGTAACCGGAAGGCCCAGGAAAACCATCGGAGATTTGATCAGACCGGCAAACCACGAATCAAGCGGAATGCTCGTCTTCAATGGTCTTACGTAATGCTTCGCCTGCCGCAGCAGCCGGTTACGCTCGTAAACGGCCTCACTGACAAGCTTAAACTCGGCATTTTCAAGATACCGCAAACCCCCGTGGATCATTCGCGATGACGTCGAGCTTGCACCGGCCGTAAAATCGCTTTTGTCGACCAGAACACATGAGACGCCCTGGGCGGCAAGATCCCTTAGAAGACCGGTTCCGTTAACACCGCCTCCAAGGATCAGAACTTCACAAGAATCTTTACCTTTGATCTGCTGCCAGATCGCCTGACGTTTTTTCATAACTATTCTTTCGCGTATGACAGGTTCCCGGTTTCACCGTTACCAGTTAGTTTGTAATTGCCGGCTAATCAGCAAATCTGCATAAGCTCTATAAGTGCCTGATCATCCATTACAAACGCACACTTAAGATTTTCGTTTACTGCAAAAGGCTCTGCGATAACTTTATAGCCTTTCATCGCCTCTTCAAGATCCTCTACTTCAAAAGCGGCATGGCACATCGTCTGGATTTCTTTTGGCATCGGGCAGTCCTTTTCGAACCGCAAAAACTCGACTGCGTAAGGATGGTCGTCGGGGCTGGTGGCATAAACTTTTATTTCCCCGAAATGACTTTCATTGTCCATTTTTGTTGTAGTAGGTACGCCAAAATGATTGTATTTGCCTGTCATAATACTCAAATCCTTTCTTAATGGTTAATGATAAAGGGCCTTTAAACTGCGATAGCACCCTTTAAGTCTCTTGTAATCATACATGTCTGATGTTTCTTTGAACTTCTTGAGTCACAGTTTATATTATTTGCGATTTCCGGTCAATTTATTTATATAACCCAATGCAAATAATGCAAAATGCTAGTTTAAAGTTACTATAAGTCCTTGATGGTTAAAATGTTGTGGATTTCATTAGAAAAATGGTTTTTGTTCTGGCATTGTCGTTTCTGATATGATAGGATGTCAAGCCTTAGATATATGGTCTAATTTTACCCGAGGGTGTTTTTTCCTTCGGCACGATAGTCGTCAGACAATCACAATAAAATCATATATGGTAATTGCTTGACTATACGTATCCAGGAGATTCGAGTGTTAAAGTACTTTGAAATCAGATGGCATGGCAGAGGCGGTCAGGGAACCGTTACCGGAGCGAAATCGCTCGCAGAAGCGGTTCAGGGCACCGGTAAGCACGTTTCCGCATTCCCTGACTATGGACCCGAAAGACGTGGAGCTCCGCTGAGGGCTTTTAACAGGTTCTCTGACGGAAAGATCAGGATTCATACACCCGTCCTTGAACCGGATGTCATAATGATAGTCGACCCGACGCTTATAGGCACTAAGGACCTTATCAAGGGGGTCAGCGATAAGACTATCTTCGTCGTTAATACCGAAAAAAGCCCCGCTGAAATCAAAAAGTTGTTGGGCCTTGACGGCCAGACAGTCCATACGGTTCCGGCAAACAGCATTTCACACAGGTTGTTCAACAGAGAGATTCCGAATTCGGCTATGATGGGCGCATTTGCCAGGGCATGTCCGAATGTCATTTCAATCGAAGCGCTTACCAAAGAAGCCGGGCATATATTCTCTCATATGCTGGCAGCGCATCTTGTTGAAAAAAATATTGAGGCGATTAAATGTGGTTATGATGAGGTTCAGACAGTATGAGTGACAAATATCGACTTAAAAAGTGGCAGGAACTACCGCCCGGCGGCGTGATCACAGAAGGCGGAAATGCTGCTGATTACGAGACCGGCACATGGAGAACATGGAGACCGGTCTGGAAAAATGAAAACTGCATTCATTGCCTGACGTGCTGGGTATTCTGCCCGGAAGGAGCGATCCTGCTAAAGGATGGCAAAACTCCGAGTGGAAAGGACAGGAAGGAAATCAAGGAAATTGATTACTTCTACTGTAAAGGATGCGGGCTTTGCGCAAAAGAATGCCCGGTAAACAAAAAAGGTAAAAAAACGGCTGTTGAATTTATCCGTGAAGAAACATAGTGGAATAATATAATGTCAAAAATTATTGCAATTACCGGAAACGGAGCCATGGCCGAGGCTATGCGTCAAATCAATCCTGACGTTGTTGCGGCCTTTCCGATTACACCATCGACACAGGTCATCGAGGACTTTGCCAAATTCGTAAATGACGGCAAGGTCGATACCGAACTTATTACCGTTGAAAGCGAGCACAGCGCGATGTCGGCGTGCATAGGAGCCTCTGTTGCAGGTGCCAGGGTAATGACCGCAACATCGTCAAACGGCATGGCCCTGATGTGGGAAATGCTTTACATTGCCGCCAGCATGAGACAGCCGGTGGTGATGACGCTTGTCAATCGCGCGATGTCGGGCCCGATCAATATCCATTGCGACCACGGCGATTCTATGGGGGCTCGCGATGCAGGCTGGATACAACTCTACGCCGAAAACCATCAGGAAGCATACGACAACATGGTCATGGCACCTGTCATCGCCGAGAACATGGATGTCCGTTTGCCCGTTATGATATGCATGGACGGCTTTATCATCTCTCATTCGATCGAGACGATGCAGATCGAAGACGATCAAAAGGTCAGAGATTTTGTCGGCGAACACACGGTTTTGAATTCGCTGTTTGATACCGACAACCCCGTAACCTGGGGAGCACTGGATCTCCACGATTATTACATCGAACACAAGAGGGGCCAGTTCGAGGCGATGAACAAGGCCCAGGCGGTCGTCGAGGATGTCTCGAAAAGATTCGGCGAAGAATTCGGCAGAAAGTATGACCTCTTCGAATCCTACCGCCTTGATGATGCCGAAAGAGTTATTGTCGCTATCAACTCGGTCGCCGGCGAGATCAAAGAAGTTATTGACGAACTAAGAGAGCAGGGCGAAAAGGTCGGTCTGCTTAAGATCCGGATGTTCAGGCCATTCCCATACGCTGAGATAGCAAAGGCTCTTCAAGGCTGCAAGATCGTTACCGTAATGGACAGGTCTACAAGTATGGGAGCTTACGGCCCGCTGTTTAGCGAAATATCCAACGCTCTCTATAACGCAGAGGTAAAGCCTCTATTGTATAACAGAACGTATGGCCTTGGCGGCAGAGAGATGCTTCTCGATGACATCAAAGAGGTCTTCGAAGAGAGCAAGCAATACCTCTGCAGCGGCAAAGTCGAAAAAATGTTTGAATTTTTAAATGTAAGGGGTGGCTAACGTGCCTAAGTTACAAGATTTGGCAAAGAAGGAATCGGCCTTTTCAAGCGGGCACAGAATGTGTGCAGGCTGTCCGGCTCCTATCTTCACAAAGATGCTCACGCAAGTTACTGACTATGATATTGTTGTCGGTTCGGCTACAGGATGCCTGGAAGTGGCGTCATCGATATTCCCGTATTCGGCATGGAAAGTGCCGTGGATACATACCGCCTTTGAGAACGCATCTGCGATGATGAGCGGGGTTGAGGCCTTTCATAAGGTACAGAAAAAGAAGAATCAAACCGACAAGAAGATCAAGTGCGTAGTGACCGGCGGTGACGGCGGAACTTATGATATTGGTATCCAGTCCCTCAGCGCGGCGATGGAAAGAGGGCACGACCTTCTCTACATTTGTTACGACAACGGCGCGTATATGAACACCGGTATCCAGAGAAGCGGGGCGACCCCTCTCGGAGCCGAGACGACTACTACCCCGGTAGGATCGGTTATAGCCGGTAAACAGCAGCAGAGAAAAGACCTGACGCGGATTATGATCGCTCACCACATTCCTTATGTCGCTCAGGCCAGCATACACGATCCCGTCGATCTGTCCAACAAGATACAAAAAGGCCTCGAGGTCGACGGCCCGGCATTTCTCAATGTCCTGTGTCCATGTATTCCCGGCTGGCGTATCGCCCCGGACATGGCGGTAGAATCGGCAGGTCTCGGTGTTGAGACATGCTTTTGGCCGTTATTTGAGTTTGAGGACCAGAAATATAAGATCAATTACAGGCCCAGGGAAAAACTCCCTGTTACCGATTGGCTGTTCACTCAAGGACGATTCAGGCATCTAAAGGATGACAAGTGGAGTTATCTGGTAGATGATTTCCAGGCGCGGGTCGACGAGCAGTGGGACTGGCTAAATGCCCAGGATCCGTTGGCTTAGTCAGCTTAAATCAAACTGATTCGCTTTTTGCCAAAGAGGACAAACAGCAAAAAAGAGGTAAGAGAATAATCAAATTTCTCTCTTACCTCTTTTGTTTATAATTTTCAGGAGACCCGGGTTTTTAATTCAGGCCGCGTCTTTTCAGTAACGCGTCAACTTTGGGCTTTGCTCCCCTGAATTTAATGTATTGGCCCATCGTGTCGTTGCTTCCCCTTGAAAGAACATTCTTTCTGAATGAGGCGGCTAGCTCTTTGTTGAATATCCCGGCTTCTTTGAATGCCTGGAATGCGTCGGCTTCGAGAACTGCCGACCAGATATAACTGTAATATCCGGAAGAATATCCGCCGCCTGAAAAGATATGACCAAAATTCGTGCTTTGATAGCGGGATTCAATTTCGGGTATCAAACCAATCTTTTCCTTTGACATTTTTTCAAATTGTGCGGCTTCGACTTCGGATGTATCTGTCAGTACGTGCCAATCCATATCCAGGAAAGAGGCAGCAAGATACTCAACCGTCATAAAGCCCTGGTTAAAGTATTTTGATGCTTCGAGTTTGTCGATCAGTTCCTGTGGAATTGGCTTTCCGGTTTCGTAATGAAGTGCGTATGTTTTCAGCACTGCCGGTTCCGTTGCCCAGTTTTCCATAATCTGTGAAGGGAGTTCGACAAAATCCCGGGGTACTCTTCGCGATCCCCTGTAAACCGTATTTCCGAACAGGCCGTTGAGTCCATGACCCAATTCATGAAACAGTGTTATCACTTCATCCATACTCATCAGGGATGGTTTATCTGCAGTAGGCTTTGCGAAATTGCCGACGTTGAAGACTATCGGTGTGATGAAATTGCCGTCCATGTTGCACTGGCTTCTGAACGGACTTGACCATGCGCCGCTTCTCTTGCCGTCACGCGGGAAATAATCGGAGTAGAAAATGCCCAGATGCGATCCGTCGGCATCGAAAACCTCGAACACTTCAACGTCCGGCTGATAAACCTGAATATCATTTCTCTTTACAAATTTTATTCCGTAAAGCTTCTCGGCTACGTCAAAAGCGCCTTTGCGAACATTTTCCATTTTGAAATAAGGACGAAGCATAGCGTCATCAAGGGCGTATTTTTCCTTTTTAACTTTTTCAGCGTAATACTCCCAGTCCCATGCCTGCAGTTTGAAATCGTTTCCTTCTTTATCGATGATTGCCTGCATATCCGCTACTTCCGTGTTCGCTCTTTTTAGTGCCGGGGTCCAAAGTTCGTTCAGGAATTTGTAAACAGCCTCGGGGTTTTTGGCCATACTTCTTTCGAGAACATAATCGGCGTGGGTTTTATAGCCCAGCAGATTCGCCTTCCTGACTCTAAGGGCAGCGATCCTGGATATAATATTTTTAGTGTCAAATTCATCGTCGTTGTTGCAGCGGTTGATATATGCTTTAAATAGAATCTCCCGAAGTTGGCGTTTTTCGGAATTGACAAGAAATGGAATAAAACTTGGCTTCTGAAGAGTGAAAGCCCATTTGCCGGCCATACCTCTTGTCTTAGCCAATTCCGCAGCAGCGTCAATAACGTCGTTTGGAAGACCGGCAAGGTCTTCTTGCTTGTCTATTACCAGCCCAATGGCGTTGGTCTGTTGCAGGTGGTCCTGCTGGAATTTAACGTATAAATTGCTGAGTTCCTCATTTATTTTTCTAAACTCGACCTTATCTGCATCGTTTAGATTGGCTCCGCTCCTGACAAAACCCAGGTAGTAGTTTTCCACAACTATTTTTTGTTCGTCGGTAAGTCCGAGGCTTTCCTTCTTATCATAAATTTGTTTTATTCTTGCGAAAAGCGCTTCGTTCAGATTGATGTCATCACTGTGTTTAGCCAGCAGAGGCGCAAGTTCTTTTGCTATGTCCTGCAATTGTTTATTTGTATTTGCGTTGTTAAGACAACTGAATACACTACCAACCCTGTCAAGCAGTTCACCCTTTTTTTCCATTGCTTCAATGGTATTCTCAAAGGTGGGAGTTTCTTTGTTATTTACAATTGCGTCAACTTCTGCCTTATCAATTTCCATTGCCGTCAGAAATGCCGGCATAAATTCATCGTCTGTGATTTCTTCAAACGGAGGCGTCTGAAAAGGAGTATCCCACTCCTGTAAAAGTGTATTTTTCGGTTGAACACTGCAACCGGCAGCGGCGATAGCCAAAGTAAATAAGTACATAGCTTGTTTCATTTTTTCATCCTTTTCTTTTGCCTGACATTTCCAATTAAAACGCTTAAAAACATAATTCAGTCTTACCGACACCGATGATACTACCAAATTCACCTCAAACTTTCAAGGAATACTCTTTTCTTTAATTATTGGTTCAATTTCTGATTTTATTGTTGCAAAACAATCGCAGTTGTCTAAAATGAAGCCAAATCGAAAGACCAGGGAAACAGTAACGAAAGGCTTGTGGCAAGTGATAGAGAAGTTGACATACAGGCAGAAGCAGGTATTGGACGTCCTATTTGAGGATTGGAACTTATCTGTTGCTCAGATCAGCAAAATTCTAAAAGTATCGTCAGTGACCATTCGGAACGACCTGGATGCTTTAGCTGAAAACGGTTTCATTGTCCGAACTCGCGGCGGGGCGGTCCCGGCGATTAATCAGAGGATTCTGTTTCGTCAGAAACAATTCGCCGAAGAAAAAAACCGGATCGCAAAAGCCGCCGCAGAAGTTATTGAGGATAATGACCAGATAATGGTCTCTGCCGGTACCACTACCGCTCTGATAGGAAAATATCTTCTAGGCAAGCAAAACCTCAAGATCGTCACCAATTCTATTATGCTTTTGCAGTATGCCCGCATAAACCCTTCGCTGGATATTACACTATTAGGCGGCGAATATCGGCCGGAGTCCGAAGCTGTCGTCGGGCCGATCACGCTGCGTCAGCTTGAACAGTTTCATGTCAAGATCGCGTTTCTCGGTACTGACGGATTTTCGGTCGAAAACGGCATGACGGCGAACCTGGTAGAAGTTTCCGAGGTGGTCAGGCAGATGTCCGCACGCTCCCAGCGGAACATTTTCCTGGCCGATTCCTCAAAATTCGGCAGGGCAGGCTTTGCCCATATCCAGCCGCTGACAAAGGCAACCGCGATCATAACAGATTCAAAACTAACAGAGGACTCCAAAAAATTGCTGGAAGATAATGGACTTTCGGTGACTTTGGCGTAAAATTGATGGGCCGGTTAGCACCGGCGATAACATTATGAAACTAAAATAAGGATTAAAAATGGATTTTACAGGAAAAACAGCACTAATAACAGGCGCCGCCGGGGCTATCGGCAAAGACATCGCACGTCAATTGTTAGCCAATGGCGCAAAGGTTTTTATCTCGGACTTAAAACAGGATGCCGTCGACGCAGCTGTCAAAGAGATCGGCGAAGGTTGCCTGGGCCTTGCTGCCGATGTGACCAAAATCGACCAGGTACAGAAGGCTGTTGCCGCTGCCGCTGAGGCCTTTGATGACAAAATCGACATACTTGTAAATGTCGCCGGCATAATTGGCACATGTCCGGTCGAAGACATCACGGAAGAACAGTACGATATGATGATGAATGTTAACTGCAAGGGCACTTTCCTTTTCACAAAATTTGTTGTCCCGATGATGAAAGCCAATAAATACGGCAAGATCGTAAACTTCTCGTCAAAGTCCGGCAAAACCGGTTCTGCTTTGATGAGCCACTACGGGATGGCCAAGGCCGGAATAATCGGCTTCACACAGGCACTTGCTTTTGAACTGGCACCGAACATCAACGTAAACTGTGTCTGCCCGGGTATCACAGAAAATACCGGAGTATGGGAAACTGCTTCGTCGGGATACATCAATAATCTGAAAATGTCTTTCGATGAAGTTGTAAAGAAGTTTACATCAAAGATTCCTTTGGGACGGCTTGCGAAAATAGAAGATGTAACAGCGGTTACGACGTTCCTCTGCTCAAAAGGAGCAGACTACATGACCGGCCAGGCAATCAACATCACCGGCGGAAGAGAAATGCACTAGATCGCAAACTGGCCTGATGGCCAGTTTGGAATTACGAATTATAAATTACGAATTACGAATTGAGGAATCGGCTTTGCCGATGCTAATTTAAAGGAATTTCTAAATGTATACTAAAGAACAAATAGCAAAAACTATTGACCATGCTGTGCTTAAACCTTTCGCTACCGATGAGGATATCGTCAAGAACGCAAAGATGTGTGATGAACGTGGCGTTATGAGTCTTTGTGTTCGGCCTACCGACGTAAAGCTTGCCGCGCAGGAACTTAAAGACAGTGAAACAGTTGTCTCGATGGTCGTTGGCTTCCCCCATGGCAGCAACAAAACCGAAACAAAGGTTCTCGAAACAAAGCTCGGTGCAGCCGACGGTGCTGTTGAGTTCGACATGGTTATGAATGTCGGCAAGTTCCTTTCCGGCGATATTGATTATGTCAAAAACGACATCGCTGCCGTCGTCGCCGAAGCAAAGAAAACCGGAGCACTGGTTAAAGTGATCCAGGAAACATGCTACCTCTCAAACGAGCAGGTTGCTCAGGCTTGTCAGATATGTTACGAAGCAGGTGCAGACTTCGTAAAGACCTCAACCGGTTTCGGGGATGGCCCGGCAACCCCGGAAGTAATTGACATTATGATGAAAACAGTCGGCGACAAGATGGGAATTAAAGCTTCAGGCGGAGTCCGCAATTACGAAACAGCGGTCGGCTACCTCAAACAGGGCTGCACAAGGCTAGGCGTAGGCTCGACTGAAGCAGTTCTCGACGGCGTACCGGCTGAAGGAGATTACTAATGGCCGACACCATGAAAGCGGTAGTCTATTATGCCCCGGGTGATATTCGCGTCGAACAGGTCAAAGTCCCCGCCTGCGGTGCCGGCGAGATACGCGTTAAGATCGACGCCTGTGCAGTTTGCGGAACTGACCTTAAGGCATACGTATCGGGCAATCCCCGGATAAAGGCCCCCAAAGTTATGGGCCATGAGTTCACCGGTCTTGTCGAGACCATCGGAGACGGCGTCACCGGTTTCGACATCGGCGACCGGCTCGTAATGGCAACATCCGTTGCATGCGGCGATTGCTATTACTGCAAACAGGGCCACAGAAACCTCTGCGCAAATATTGCCCCGATGGGTTTTACATTCGAAGGCGGAATGGCCGAATACACAGTGATACCCGAAAGGGCACTGAAAGGCGGTCACGCGATCAAAGTACCCGCATCCGTACCCGCCGAACACGCCGCACTTTCAGAGCCTCTAAGCTGTGCGGTCAACTCCTGTTTTAACTGTGATATTCAGGAAGGCGATGTCGTCGTTGTTATCGGCGCCGGGCCTATGGGGATAATGAACGCCTGTGTTGCTCAACAGTTCGGAGCCTCAAAAATAATTCTCGCCGAGATAAACGAAGAAAGACTCAAACAAGCCGAGCCTTTCGGATTTGATGTCCTGGTCGACCCGGCAAATGAAGACCTGCACTCAATCGTAATGGCCCACACTGATGGAGTCGGTGCAGATGTTGTCATAGTCGCCGCTCCCGCTGCAAAACCCCAGGAAGACGCCATCTCGCTCGTGCGTAAACGCGGAACGGTTTGCCTGTTCGCATCCCTGCCCGCCGGCAAAAGCGAGATCACCATCGACAGCAGGATCATCCACTATGGCGAGATCAAACTAGTCGGCAGCAGTGACTCGACACCTGCCCAGGTCGAAAAAGCAGTCGAAATAATCAGCAGCGGTTCGCTCAAAGCCGACAAACTGGCCAGCCATATCCTGCCTCTCGACGACATCATGAAAGCATACGAGCTAATGAAAAGCGGTCAGGCTCTTAGAGTCGTACTGAAACCAAAACAATAAAGGAGTTTGAAATTGAATCTTAATCTTAAAGATAAAGTAGCATTGGTTACCGGCGGTTCCGGCGACATAGGTAAAGCGATCTGCCTGGCCCTTGCCGAAGAAGGTGTAAAGGTAGCAGTTAATTATATCAATGTCGGCAACCAGAAAGAAATGGCAGAGAAACTTGTTGCCGATATAAAAGAAAAGTTCGGCACGGATGCTGATATTTTCGAGGCGGATATTTCCAGCGAACAAGCGGTTATTAAGATGTATGCTGACATCACTGCCAGGTATAATCAGGTCGATGTGCTTGTAAATAACGCGGCGATTTGCCCGGTCGGACCGGTAAAGGACATGGAACTGGCGACCTGGAAACAGGCGATGGATGTAAATCTTGACGGTACTTTTCTTTGCAGCAGGGAATTTATAAGACAGCAGCTTGACAAAGGTCTAAAGGGCCGGGTTGTCAATATTGCTTCTCAGGCAGCGTTTAGAGGTTCGGTTTCCGGGAAATCCCCTTACGACACGACTAAGGGCGGAATGGTAACGTTTACGATAGCGCTTGCGCGCGAGATGGCTCCGCACGGAATAGGTGTTAATGCTATCGCGCCGGGGCTGGTGATGACGGAAATGGTCGCAGGGCTGATAAGCAAGGACCCAGAGAAATATCTTAACCGCGTCCCCCTCCACAGGATAGCAGAACCCAAAGAGATCGCCGACGTCGTACTTTTTCTGGCCTCGGAAAGGTCGTCTTATATGACAGGCGCGACCGTCGATGTTACCGGCGGAATGCTGATGCGATAAAAGTAGCGCCGGCTTTAAGCCCCAGCTTTTTGCAATAGCCATTTATACTAACTTTAATTAGGGAGAATTATTATGAAGCAGAAAACAAATGCAGTGTTAGTTTTAATTGTCATGGCTGTTTTGACTTTAATCTCTGGAGGTTGCAATACTCTTAAAACACCGACGATCGCCGTAAACCTTCCCGAGAAATATAACACTCCAGACGGCATGGTTCTTGACGCCGACAATAACATTCTTCTGTGCGTGCCAAACTTCAATAACGATAAGTTCCCAGCCGTCGTTTTGAAGATCGATGAAAATGATTATATCACAGAGGTTACTGCTTTGCCAGTGCATCCCGTTACCGGCAAGGCCGCTCCGCTCGGCATAGACATCGGTCCTGACGGCAATCTATATGTCGCCGACAACCAGGGTTTTGTCGGCAGGACAGATAACCAGTCGAGAATTATCCGTGTAAACATGAAAGACGGAAAAGCAATCGGCACCGAGGTTGTCGCAACCGGTATAATGCAGGCAAACGCCATCGTATGCACCAAAGACAGCGTTTTTGTAACAGATACCAACATGGCTACAGTAGACGGCAAAACCATCAGCGGCGTATGGCGGTTCAAAAATTCAGAGCTTACGGCAGGCCCTGTTCATGTCGCACCTTTCAACACTACCGGAGGCCCGCAGGACAAGCATCTAGTTACGACTCTTGTCACAGAGGACAAAGAGTGGTGGGGTACGGTCGGGGCAAACGGTATGGCTATCGCCGCTGACGGGACTATCTATGTTTGTAATTTTGGTGAAGCCAGCGTTGAAGTGGTCAAACTTGATGCCGATGGTAAAGTGGTATCTCAGAAAACCCTTGCAAAGGGCAACGGCATCAAGAGTACCGACGGCATGAAGATATGCCTGGTTACGGGTAATCTTATTATTGCTGACTTTATCGGTAATGCAGTTCATGCGGTCGACCCGAAGACCGGCAAGGTTACGACAATCGCGAAAAATGAAAACAACTCCGGCGGCATCGGCGGCAAACTCGACAAACCTTCGGAAGTCTGCATCCGCGGCAATAAGATATATGTCGCAAATATCGACCTGACGCTGGACGGCAATGAGCATGACGCACCCCATACGATCTCGGTTATCAAAATGGACTGAAACTTGACACTTGATTAATATGAAGGATTAAGAGCTATGGCTAAATATCTACTCGGTATCGATAATGGCGGAACTGTTTCTAAGGCTGCGATGTTTACACTTGACGGTAAGGAAATCGCCGTCGCTTCAAGAGAAAGTCAGCTTATCACCCCAAAGGCCGGTTTCGTCGAACGTGACGCTGCTGTTATGTGGAACATGACCGCCGAGGCTATCAAAGAGGTGGTAACAAATTCCGCCGTTAACCCTGCCGACATCGCTTGTGTCACCTGCACCGGCCACGGCAATGGCATCTATCTCATTGACTCTGATGGAAAACCCACCAGAAATGCTATCATGTCCAGTGACGGACGTGCCAGAGAATATATAGAAAAATGGGCCGCAGACGGCGTCGACAAAGCCATCCGCCCCAAGACAATGCAGTGCATCTGGCCCGCTCAGCCCAACGCCTTGCTTGCATGGATACGCGATAATGAACCTGATGTACTTGCAAAGTCCGAACACGTCCTGATGGCCAAGGATTTTATCCGCTTTCAACTGACAGGCGAAGCTTACGCAGAGCTTACCGATATGAGCGGAACAAGCCTTATGAATGTCGGAACCGCCGAGTATGACGCCGATGTCCTCGAAGCTTTCGGAATAAGCGAAATGCAAAGGCTCTTGCCCCCGCTGAAAAAATCCAGCGATATTTGCGGTGCGATCACTGCTGCCGCTGCCGAAAAAACCGGCCTCAAGGAAGGCACCCCAGTCGCTGGCGGAATGTTCGACATCGACGCCTGCGGACTCGCCTCCGGCATAACAGACGAATCGCAGCTTTGCGTCGTAGTCGGCACATGGGGCAACAACCAGTACATCTCCGACAAACCCGTCGTCGACGGCGTGTTTATGACCTCGTGCTATTCGATACCCGGCTATTACCTCATGCTCGAAGGAAGCGCAACATCGGCAGGCAACCTGGAATGGTTTGTAAGCCAGTTCTTCGGCGCCGAAAAACAAACCGCCAAAGAGCAGAACCGCTCGGTCTATGATATATGCAACGAACTCGTCGCAAGTACCGACCCGAAAGAATCCGGCATCATCTTCCTGCCGTTCCTTTACGGTTCTAACGCAGGTATGGACGCAAAGTCCTGCCTTGTCGGCATGGCAAGCCACCACACAAGGGCAGACGTTCTGCGAGCAATTTATGAAGGTGTCGTCTTCGCCCACATGACCCACATGGACAATCTGAAAAGTTTCCGCCAAATGCCCGAGACCATCCGCCTTACCGGCGGGGCGGCAAAAAGCGAAGTATGGCTCCAGATTTTTGCCGACTGCTTCCAGAGCACCGTCGAGATTCCAGACGGCACCGAACTCGGCGCACTTGGCGCCGCCATAGCCGGTGGTGTCGCCTGCGGATGCTTCGATGATTACCAGCAGGCAATCGACAGCATGGTAAGCTTCTCAAAAAGAATAGAGCCAAACCCGGATATGAAATCCCTCTATCAGGAAAAATACGCCAGATACAAAAAAGTAATACAAACCCTCGACCCAATCTGGAAAGAACTGGGCTGAGTTGCCTAACTCCGTAGTGTTGGCTTCCAGCCAACATCATTGAGCTTTACGGCTTTAAAAGGACTCTATGGTGAATAATAATCTGCTCATTTTTGTGAAATCCTAATTGGGCAACAGCCCTGCAAAAGCAGGGGTAAAATAAGCAGAAACCCGAAGCGCAAGCGCAGGGATAAGACGCTAAGAAGGCAGATTGATTTCAAAATTTTGAAAAAAAAATAACATATCCAAAACATAAACCAGTGAGTATTAAATGACAGGCAAACAACGAATCGAAGCAGCACTGCCAATGGAACAGCCCGATTG
>JAIPFN010000112.1 GCA_021736615.1 Phycisphaerae bacterium
GGCAATGGCATTCGATAAGGGCAGTTTGAATCATATCGTTGCCGCCTTAACCTTCGCCGCCGCACTGCTCATACAGATCGGAACAAACCTGGCTAACGACTATTACGATTTCAAAAAAGGCGCAGACACAGAAACCCGTGTCGGCCCAACCCGCGCAACCCAGGCAGGTCTGGTAACCCCGTCACAAATGAAATTCGCCTTCCTGCTCACCTTCGCACTCGCCGCCGCGTGCGGTCTCTATCTCGTATATGTCGGCGGCATACCGATACTCGTCATCGGCCTGGTCTCAATTCTCTGCGGCATCCTCTACACAGCCGGCCCCCTACCGCTAGCCTACTACGGCCTCGGCGACATCTTCGTACTCGTCTTTTTCGGCCCTGTCGCCGTCGGCGGCACATACTACCTCCAGACCCACTCGATTAATCAATACGTCCTGTTAGCCGGTCTCGCCCCCGGCCTGTTCTCCGTCGCGATCCTCACAGTCAACAATTTCCGAGACATCGAAACAGACAGAGCCGCAAACAAAAAAACCCTCGCCGTAAGATTCGGACCGAAGTTTGCCGTCGCCGAATACATCACCGCCGTCATCGCCGCGTGCCTTATCCCGGGTCTCATTTACATTCTAACATTCTCGAACAAATGGTCAATGATGTCACTGCACTCATTGCTCATCGCACTTCCGCTGATACGAATAATACTCACAAAACCAAACGCCGATACCCTCAACCAAATGCTCGCAAGAACCGGTTTTCTCCTGATTTTTTATAGCTTCATCTTTTCACTCGGCTGGGTAATATGAAGATACGAAATGTAAAACTAAAACGTTACTCCATTCCGCTAGCCGGTCAACTAACCCTCAAAACCGGTAATATTAAAACCCGCAAAGGCGCACTGCTGTTCCTTACGGACTCAAACGGCAACACCGCCTGCGGAGAACTCGCCCCGCTTGAAACTCTCCACAAAGAATCACTCGACGAAGCGTTCGAGCAACTCACACAGTTGAAAGAAAATCTGATCGGCATATATATACCGCCGGCTTTTACGGAATTCACACAAGGTATCGAAACCGCCCTGCCGCTAGCGACCTTTCCATCCGTTACCACCGCAATAGAAATAGCAATCCTCAACCTATTCAAAGATCGGGGCAAATTCAACGATCTCGAAAATATAGAAATTCCCGTAAACGCACTCCTGACGGCAAATACGGACAATATATGCGATTCGGCAAAAAGGCTCATCGCCGAGGGCTTCACCTCGATAAAAGTAAAAGTCGGAAGAGGTAACCTCGACGAGGAAATATCCGTCATCAATGAACTTTCCAAAATAGTAAAAGAAAAAGCAACCATCCGCCTCGACGCAAACAGAAAATGGTCACTGAACACTGCCCTGGAATTCTGCACCGAAACCGCATCACCTTCAATTGAATACATCGAAGAACCCCTGAGCAATATAAACGACATACCGGAATTTACGCAAAAGTCAAAAATCCCGATAGCCCTCGACGAAACACTCGTCGAAAAAAACATCGAACAAATAAAGCAAATCAAAAATATCGCGGCATTTATACTAAAACCGTCGCTGTTGGGAGGCTTTAAAAAAACAGCCGATCTTGTAAGATACGCAAAGCAAAACAAAATAAGCGCGGTAATAAGTTCCGCTTTTGAAACCTCGGTTTCGCTGAAAGCCTACACAATCTTCGCCGCCAAAATGAATCTCCAGAACACCCCCCACGGCCTCGACACCCTCAAATTTCTGTTGGAAGACATCGACGAAAACCCCCTGACCATTTCAAAAGGAAAAATAAAACTAGCAGAAATAATAACAGAAACCCGAAGCGCAAGCGCAGGGATAAAAACCAAAACAGAAGCCCGAAGCGCAAGCGCAGGGATAAAAACCCAAATAGAAGCAACATCCCAAAAACTAATAACCGCCGGGATAAAACCAAACGACCGAATTGCCATACAAAGCGAAAACTCCGCCGACTGCGCCGCCCTTATCCTCGCCCTATGGAACATAGGTGCAGTCGCCGTCCCAATAAGCACCCGCTACACACCCACGCAATTAAAAGAAGCAATAGAAATTACATCATGCAAAAAAATATTCGGTAGGTTGGGCAGTGCCCATGCTGATTTAAACATAGAGGTTTTCAATATAGAAGATTTCACAAATCTGAACACAAGCCAAATCGCCGATCTGTCATTCAATGATTTTAACTTCAACCTTGAATCCGCTGCCAGTATAATCTTCACTTCCGCATCGACTGCAAAACCAAAAGCCGTCCTCCACACAATAGCAAACCACTACTACAGCGCACTCGGCTCAAACCAAAACATCCCGTTCGCACAATGCGACGCCTGGCTGATGTCTCTGCCGATGTATCACATCAGCGGACTGTCACTTTTAATGCGATCGCTGCTAAACAAAGCCTCGATCATATTCCCAAAACCAGATGAATCCATAATCGACGCTATCAGGAACCCGGAAGTCACACACATCTCGCTGGTCGCCGCCCAACTGTCCACCCTCCTCGAATCAAACGAGTCACTTAACCGCCTAAAAAAATTCAAAGCAATTCTCATCGGCGGCTCGGAAATCCCGCAAAGCCTTATCAAACAATCAATCGAAAACTTTCTGCCGATCTTCACATCCTACGGTTCAACAGAAATGGCCTCGCAAATTACAACAACCGCCCCAGGCGATCTGCAAACCAAAATCGAATCCTCCGGCAAGCTCCTGCCCCACAGAAATCTAAAACTAACAGAAGACGGTGAGATATTAGTCAAAGGAAAAACACTTTTTGCCGGCTATGTAAAAAAAGATTCCATAGATTTACCCACCGATCCACAGGGCTATTTCCACACAAACGACATCGGATCGCTGGACGCCGAAAGCAATCTAACGGTCACAGGCCGCAAGGACCTGATGTTCATATCCGGCGGCGAAAACATCCACCCCCAGCAGATCGAAAGACAAATCGAAAAAATCTCCGGTGTCGAACGAGCAATAGTCATCCCCAAAGACGACAAAAAATTCGGAAAAGTCGCCGTAGCTTTCATAAAAATGCAAAAAGACACCCCCCTCAACACCCAGGCGATTCAAACCGAACTCCAAAAACACCTCGAATCCTTCAAAATCCCAAAATCAATCCACCCCTGGCCGAAGCAAATCCCGGAATCTATAAAACCCGACCGAAAAAGCTTCGCAAAATTCCTGTAATAATGATTTGAGTTAATCCAAGCCGGTGATACTACCTTGTCATTCCCGCGAAGGCGGGAATCCACACATAGCGAAACCGTACGAAATTACCCTTTTAAAAACTGGAACTATTGTAAATCGTAACATCGGCCAGCCCACGCTGTGAAATTTTACAACTCAGCAAGCCTGCTTCGAATAGAATCCGGCATTTCGATAGATTTGGCGGTCTTCTTGTCAAAAACCGAGTGAATCGTCTTTGCATCGGCAACAACTTCGCCCCGCTGGTTCACCAGCCGATACACGAGAGTATACGAGCTTCTGCCGGTACCTCCCAAACTCATCTCAACCGTAATCCGGTCCGAAAGCTCCATCATCGCCCGATAATCAGCCTCGGCGTGCACGATTGGGAGCAAATATTTGCCCTCCTTAAGTACTGCCGCGATATCCAGAAATGATTCGTAGCAATGATGAATGATATCAAAAACGCTGACAAAATAGGCGATCCCTGCCGAATCAGTCTGGCCAAGTCGAAGCGTAGTTTCGTAAGTATGCATAAAAAAACCTCATATTAGTATTAAAAAACGCAATTTCCATTTTGAAATCACAATTTATTTCGTAAATTATAAGTGTAAGCAATAACAAATAAACGATTAGCACTTAAGAAATTATACTCTTAATTATAACTGGATATACAGCTTAGCACTAACACTTTCTTTTCCAAACCCGTTTAATGGATTAAACACTGCTGAACCTGACAAAATAAGCCCTCAAAATGGGCATGCAAAAGTCGTAAATGGCACAATGCAGGGCAGGGGCTCTATTAAATAGGTCTCTGCCTTTTTTGTCTTCAAATAAAGAAACCGGGTTTCTTTTTGGTAGAATAGGCAATATGGATCGTTTCCGGATACCTGAATAATCAATCATAAATAATCAATAATCAATGATATCTCTCTTGTCCAACTGCCCTCTGGCCGATAAAATATGGACAGTTAATAATATTTTTATTAGAATACCGACATGCTTTTACCAATTAGAACAAGTATACGCCCGCGACAAACTCCCTACGCGAATTACACACTCATCGCGATAAACGTTTTAATTTTCCTAATCAGTTACTGGCCGCACGCAGTGCAGGTTGCAGGCCGCTACCACCAGGAGGTACTCCGCACCTGGGCACAGGCCTTCATGCTTTACCCGGACTCGCCGGAAATCTGGCAGTTCGTATCATATGCCTTTCTCCACGGCTCATTAATGCACATTTTCGGGAACATGTTCTTCCTCTACCTATTCGGCAACGCCATAAATGATAAACTGGGCAATGTAGGCTATCTCTGCTTCTACCTCGCCGGAGCCGTTTTCAGCGGTCTCGGCCACGCACTAATTTCCAGCAATCCCGTCCTCGGCGCAAGTGGAGCCGTTGCTGCCGTCACAGGAGCCTTCCTTGTTCTATATCCAAAAGCGATTGTGACTGTCGTATACTGGTTCTTTTTTATCGGAATGTGGGACCTCCACGCATATTTGATTATCGCCATAAAAATGATCCTCATCGACAATGTTCTCTACAAAGGCGAAAACGTAGCTCACGATGCGCATCTATCCGGATACGCTTTCGGAATCGCGGCAATGTATCTCCTGCTTGCATTAAAACTCCTCCAAAGCGACCATTTAGACTTGTGGTCGATGACAAAACAGTGGAACCGCCGCCGACAGTTCCAGGACATTGCAAACAGTGCAGATACCGACAAAGCAAAAAAGTGGGTAAGCGCCAAAGAAGTAAAGTCATCCGCTCATAACGAAAAAACAGAGATGATAAACAGCCTCCGCGCAAAGATATCGAACCTCATATACCAGAAAAACCTCCCCGAAGCGGCAAATGCCTACCTCGATCTTACCCAGATTGACATCGATCACATTTTGCCCCGCCAGCAGCAGCTCGATATCGCAAATCAGCTTATGTCGGCAGGCGACTGGAAACCGGCCTCTAAAGCTTATGAATTGTTTCTTATCCATTATCAAAACTGCCAGTATTCCGAGCAGGTAGAACTGATGCTAGGGGTCATATATGCACGCTATCTCCACAAACCCGCAAAGGCCGTAAAATACCTCAAAGCCGCCAGGCAAAAGATAACCGATCCCGGCCAAAAAAATATGTGCGACGACGAACTGGATAAACTTGCAAAGAACGGTCACGAATAACCCGTTTGTTTTTGTAAAATCTTTGTTGCCTGTACTAAAACTGTTGACAACAGTCCCAATCAGTGATAACATTTTGATTGATATTCTAAAATCAGAAATGTTTTTCATTTTCACGGTTTTATACCTGAAAAAAAGGGAGAAGCAAAATGTTGTCACGAACTAAATTAACTCTTACTGTTTTCGTTATTTTCAGTGCTGTTCTTGCTGTTGGAAATGTCCTCGCCGCTGACCCGCCAAAGACGGCAGTATCTTACGATTCCAACACTTTTCCATACCTTGCCCAACCCGTCAGCGGAAATGTAAACATTCGCTCCGGCGGAGGCACTGCGTATTATGAATGCGGAAAACTTAAAGTCGGAGAAAACGTCACCGTTGTCGGCGAAGAATTCGGATGGGCAAAGATCGTTCCGCCGAACGGAAGTTTTTCATGGATCTCAACAAAGTACGTCGACATTGATAAATCAAACCCCAAAGTCGGTATTGTAAATGGCGAAGATGTTCGGGTATGGGTAGGTTCGCCATTCTATGATGCGCTGACATCTCCAAGTACGCAGGTAAAGCTCAGCAAGAAAAATATTGATGTTGTTGAACTCCTCGGAGAAGAAGACCACGGATACCTCAAGATCGCACCCCCTTCGGGAGCATTCCTTTATGTCTTCGCTAAAGAACTAAAGTACATCGGGCCGGTCGGAGCGATACCCGATAAAGTCGAGCCGGCTCCAAATGTAAAGCCTGACATCAATGTCGAACTAAAAAACCCCGCCAAGGTTAATATTGATCCCGTTAAAGTCGAAAAGGTTGAAAAGGTTGAAAAGATTGAAAAGGTTAATCCTGTCAAGACTCCCGATGACATCAAAAAGACCGAGTATGCGAAGAAAACCTCAAGATCTCCAGAGGTAATGAAGCTGATCACTTTGTGTCGCAAGATAGCCGATGAGGCTGAAAACGAAAAAGACAAACCTTCTGCCCAGCAGGATTACACAGAGCTTAAAAAAGCTGTCAACCTGATCGCAAACGATCCCAAAGCTGCCCAGGCAAAGGAATATGCCAGGTATCTGCAGAATATGATCAACCGTTACGAACTTGCTTCCATTGCCGATGCGATGATCAAAGAGCAGGATGAACAGCTGAAACAAAACCTCGATGATATCATGAAAAAGCGTGATGAAGCTATCGAAGTTGTAAAAAGTAAAAATACCGGACAGTACGTTGTCAAGGGAGTTATAAAACCTTCGAGTGTTTTCAATCAGGGCAAAAAGCGTTACCTTGTAATCGATGACGAGAAAAAAATAATTTGCTACGCTGTCCCGTCTGTCTCTATCTCGGAAGGCACCCTGAAAAATTACTACGACAAGAAAGTTGCCCTGGAAGGAGAAATTCAAAAAAATACTTCCGGTTCTGTAGCCCTCGTAAAATTCTCAGCAATAGTTCTCCAGGAAGCGATAGAGAAATAAAAATCGAATACGAAAAAAACTTCAAAAAAACATTATAACCCTCGGATAACCCGGGGGTTATTTTTTTCTAACACCTAACACTTAATACTTAACACTTAACACTTCACTCCCTGGTACCTAATATACCAAATGGTTTGCTGAAAACAGGCAGTAACGTCGTTTCGATTTCCGGCTTTTTGAAAGTCCCGTCGACTTTAACTTGCGCGACTGCAACTCCCAGGCCCCGTGCAGCAGTTTCAAGGAACGATACTTTGGTTTTGGATGGTTTTCCGGAAGCATTGAACTTCATCGCAATCGCTCCATCCGAAATACCGATCGAACCGGTTCCTACCATCCGCATTGATTTTCCGGAAATCTGAACCTTATCCAAAAACAGAGTATTCTTTTGCAGGTAAGATTCGGCTGTTATATCGCTGAAAATATAGTCAGTCGGCTTGTTCAGTTGCGAAGCCGTAATTATCTTACCAAGCAGTGTCCGCTCAGCGAATTTCATCCCTGATATTTCCATATTCAGCCTGCCGATCCTGGATTTCTCGTTTCCGAATATCCCCATAACCCCGAGATACCCGGTAACTGTTCCTTTGGTGTAATCGTCTTTTCCATCGCTATTGGTTTCGGGAGTGACCAGATCATGAAGATCGACCTCCGAGAAAATCGTCTCGACAGAGTAGTTCATCTTTTTGTCTTTAGTGCGTTTCAGCGTAAAACTTCCAAGCACATTTCCCCCGTAACATTTAGCTGTGTACTCACGGCACAAAAAAGAATCGCTTTGGCGATCATAATTAATCCCCCCGTGAATATTTTCTATCGACCTGCCTTTGACCTCAACTTTTCTGGCATAGTATTCGCCGCTGCCGCCGAGCAGCCCTTCGCCTATTTTATAAGCACCCATCGATTCAAGGGTCCCGTTTATCTCTCCGAGTATGCCGTTGTTTTCAAAGTTGAATTTTCTCAGCGTAAGTTTGCTGCTGAAATCGACAACCTCATTATTCTCGCCGCCGTATTGATAAGTCATCTTGTCAATAAAAAGGTCAAACCTGCCCGTAGGAGTAATACGTTTGTCAAGAAGCTTCGTGTACCCGGCAAGCACGTTTTTCAGTTTGTCGTCAAAATCAATATTCTCCGCCGACAGCGAAAGTTCGCACTTGTTAACTTTGTAATTTGCCAGAGATATCGTACCGTCAACCGCAATAGTTTTTTTGTATTCTTCATCGTCCGTCGCAGAAACCGGGCTAATCGACTTCATGTTCTCAAGCAATATCTTATCCTTCTCGACGGTCACTTTTCCCGTAATATTTTCTATCGGGTAAGGAAACTTAGTGTAATTGACACTGCCGCCAAGACTTTCAACTACAATCTTAAACTCCGGACAATCCGTAAGCGGATCGGAGCTAATATTAGCGTCCATATTGATTGCGCCCTTCAGACGAAGCTTCGATAGAATATCGTACGAATCCGGCGGCAGTGATTTTAACCACTCGTCCTGAACCTGAATATTGCTCGCCTTCAATTCGAGACAGTATTTCGGTTTCGTATCCGTCTTTTCAGCCGGCCATATCTCGCCGCTGATCTCAACAGTACCGTCGCCATTTCTGCCCGTCATCTTTTTAAGAAACGTACCCGAAGGGGTCATAACCGCATCGACATCAACATGACTCAATGCAAGAGGAAAATTCTCATATTTCATTTGAGCGTCTTTAATTTTCACTTTGGCGATATACTCAACTGGACGCTCACCGACCTCGTTCGGGAAAATATCGATCACCGCGTCCGTCCGGGCCTTCATTTCAAAACTGTCGTAAAAACTGCGTTGGCTGTACGGAAGAGCCGCCTTCAGACGCGAGTCCAACGGAATATTATCCGCATTAATCCGAACATTATACCGCGGTTTGCTGCTGCGAATATCCGTAACCTTACCGTTAAGAGTTATCGAACTGTCCGACGATCCGGACTTCATGTTGATGATTTCTACAACTTCAGGACTTATCGTAAACCGCCCGGTAATATTCTGCAGGTGATACGGAAAATGCAGGTAGTCCGCCTCGCCATCGAGTATATCGACCTCAAGAGTTCCGCGGCCTTTTGGTTGATCAGGTCTGCGTATATACTCGTACTTGATCTGCGCCCGCCCCTTAGGCGTAAACGTGTACCAGATACTTTGCTGTTTTTTATTAAGTGCCCTGTACACATCCCTGTCCAGCGGCATGTTCTCGCTGGAGACGATTATGTCTGTAAACCTAAGCCCCTCGACGAGCTTTGTCCCGCCGCGTACCTCAAATACGGCATCGCCGTGCCTGCATGTAAGATTCGAAAATTCGATGCTCTCATTGGAAAGATTGATCTCCCCGGCAATCTCGCCAAGCCGGTACGGAAACTTCTTATGCTCTATCGAAATATCTTTGCAGGTAGCCGTCCCCGACCACTTGCTTTTGCGAAGTTCTTTCAATTTCCCGGAAGCCCTGAATTTTAAATCACAAATCCCCTTCGGTTCATAAAGCTCCAGAAAATTACGAAGGTGAGTCCCGATATTTTCCAGAACCCCCTCGTCATAAACCAGCGCGTTTACCATCGCCTTATCGCTAACCTGAATATTCTCGGCAAAAACCTGCCCGCTGTAAGTAACATCGCCGCTGTAATCCATGGCCTTACCCGAAAGCGAAAGTTTGCAATTATCCCCCATCTCCCATTCGAGCTTATTGACCGTTATATCATCGGCATCGTAATCCATATCAAGCCGAAGGTTTCGAACGTTCCAATCATTTCCGAATATCGGCTCGGACCCAGTCGAAAAATTTCGGCTCGTGATTATCAGGTTTCCTGTATTGCCCGACTCATCCGTCTCCAGTTTGCCCCCAATTGACCCCGAAAGACCGGTAGAAGACGGGTTAATGTCGAAACTAAAACCAAACACGTTTTTATTTTCGATCTTCGCGACCACACCTTTTGTAACGCCCACAGAAATTATCTTTTCTGCAACACCACCCAAAACCCGGCTGAAACGAACCGATCCGTTTTTCAGAACTAATGCCGGTATCGACTTGTTTTTCTTCCCCTCATCGTCGGAGTCAATTAGCGACAGGTTCCATGAAGAAAGATCCAGGTCGTACCGGAAATCCATATCAAAATCTTCGACTGTCAAACTTTTAAGACGTGGACTAAAACATAGCAAACTGGAAATCGGAAACTCCGTAGTAATCGTCTCCGCCGTCAACACCGGTGATTCTCCACTATCGTCCAGACACGAAGACACAACAACGCCATGCATCCTTGCAAGCCCGTTAAGCTGAAAATCGACCGATTCGATCTCAACTTCAGAGCCGGTATGTTTCTCGATCTGATTTACAGCTATCGGAAGTATCAGCTTAGCCGCAACGTTCTTACAAACAGACCAAAACAACCATAATGCTGCAAGAACGATCAAAAATTTAAGCAAGAACTTCTTTTGAATTCGCCTGAATATCTTCAATTAAATTCCCAAATAAACAGCAAGGCCGTTTCCTTCATTATACATTATACAATTGTCATTATTCATTTCAAACTGACCGATTAGGTCAGTTTGATTTTATCGCTTTATCAGCAATATCTCTCCGGCAGTATGCCCCGTCAAAAGAGATCATATCGACCGCTTTGTAAGCAAGCTCTTTCGCTTCTGCGACAGTATCACCCAGCGCCGTCACACCCAGCACTCGCCCGCCTGCCGTAACAATATCATCGCCGTCCTTCGCCGTCCCCGCATGGAATACCATAACTCCGTCAAGTTTGCCCGCCTCTTCGAGTCCGCTTATCTTTTTGCCGCTCTCGTAGTCGCCCGGATACCCGCCCGAAGACATCACCACACAAACCGCAACCCGCTCGTCCCATTCCAGCACGACCTCATCCAGGTTGCCGCTGCACGTCGACAGCATCACTTCAATCAGATCGCTTTTCAGCCGCATAAGTATCGGCTGCGTCTCCGGATCGCCGAACCTGACGTTATATTCCAGAACCCGCGGCCCGCCTTTCGTAAGCATAATCCCCGCGTAGAGGATCCCCCTGAATGTTGCCCCTTGACGGTTCATACCGTCGATAGTCGGCACAAGCACTTCCGCCGAAATCTGGTCCATCAGCTTGTCGGTCACGACAGATGCCGGGCTATACGCCCCCATCCCGCCGGTATTGGGTCCCGTGTCGCCTTCGCCGATAGGCTTATGGTCCTGTGAAGTTTCCATCACGTAAATATTTTTGCCGTCGACAAAAGCCAGTATCGACGCTTCTTCGCCCAGCAGTTTTTCCTCGACGATCAGTTTCGCTCCGGCCTCGCCGAACATATTATCGCACATGATCTTTTCCGCCACCAGTATCCCGTCAGCCGGTTCATCGCACACGAACACGCCCTTACCCTTGGCAAGCCCCGCCGCTTTGATGACTACCGCTTCGTCACGGCTGGCTATGTACGCCTTGGCGTCCTGGAAATTATCGAATGTCCGGCTTTCCGCTGTCGGTATCGAGTTGGCCCGCATGATCTCTTTGGCGAACGCCTTGTCCGCTTCAAGTTGTGCTGCCGCCCCGCTCGGACCGAAAGCCTTGATCCCTGCCGCCTCGAAAGCGTCGACGATCCCCGCCGCAAGCGGATCTTCCGGGCCGATCACAGCAAGGCCAACATCCTTGCTCTGAGCGAATTTGATCAGACTTTCGATGTCGTTAACATCTATATCGACATTTTCCCCGTACTCAGCCGTCCCCGGGTTCCCCGGGGCCGTGTAAAGTTTATCAAGTTTAGATGATTGAGCAAGTTTCCACGCGATAGCGTGTTCACGTCCGCCGCTGCCGACAAGTAATACATTCATGACAAATCCCTTTTAAAGACCTAATAAAATCCATTTCATGCACCCCAAAAATATATTATACCCCAAACCCCAAAAAACGTCAACCATAAAAGCGCGGCAGCGACCCGTACCGCCGGCTTCCAGCCGGCATAGTTTTCCGTAGTGTTGACTTCCAGCCAACATCATTGTGCTTTACGGCTTAAAAAGGGCTTTATGATGGCATCTGTTTTATAATTGGTTATTGGGTATTCCGTGTTGGATATTGGATATTCAAAAACTCAACAAAGCAAGTCACGCTTCTCAATGGTATTTCAACTGATTTCACTTAAGAAGCGTTGTCATTATCCAGCGTAACCACTGATGGGAGCGGCTTGATAAACTCCTGCCTGAGGCTATAAGTGTAAGCCCCCTGTGTCGGTATCATCAGAACATCGCCCGGCTGAATATCCTTCCCCCAATAAGAATAACCCCACACGTCATGCGGAGTACATAGCGATCCAAGAATATAACATTTGTGTTCAATAGCTTCAGGGCGAGACAAGTTGATTACAGGGAAATAATCAGTCTCGAATCGCTCCCATCCAATAGCATTTGTTCCTGCGTCGGTGATTACAAGGTCATCGGCTTTTTTGTCAATAACCGTCATTAAAAGGTGCATAGCATCATTACAGAGCCATCTGCCCGGTTCGGCGCATATACGGCATGATACGTAAGGCAATAGGTAACTGCGCACTGCTTGAGCGATCTGCCCGGCAAACTCGTCGATAGTAGTTGAATGGCGTTTGTAGTGACAAATCGTCGAAGCTGAAGACAACTTATGCTCAAATGACGGTGATACCTGTGATCCGTCCGGGGCCTGCAGCCACTCTCCCTGGCCCGGCCAAAAACCCCCGCCAATGTCAATGAATTCAATCATCAAACGCTGTTCGGAATTCAGTTTGCTGAGAGTATTTCCCAAACGGGCTATGAAGTTTACCTGATTGCATGGATCGAGGTTCCAGCTTGTGTGAAACTGAAGGCCGCTAACAGATACATGGCTGCAATGCTTACCTGCTTCAAGAAATTTCGGCAGGTCATTCAAGGATATTCCAAACTTGCGCCATAGTCCCCTGTCGTCTGTCGTAAGCCTTACTCCCGCGCGCACAGAGATATTTTTTTTCGCCGCTATCCGCTGCAATTTTTCAAGTTCACCGAAACTGTCGATCAATACGGTTGCTCGGTCGCTGTTTTCTACGGCAAGAGTTAATTCCTTTTCCGTCTTGCCGGGCCCGCTGAATACAATGTCGGCTGCACCGCTATCGAGGGCGATTTGAAGTTCCAGACCGCTGGAGACATCAAGATTAAGCCCGGCATTTACCAACGTTTTGGCGATCAGAGGATGGTTATTACTCTTCATGGCATAATAAACACGTACATCCGGTAATACCTGACCGAAAGCACTTGTGAATTGCCGTGCCCGCTCGTTCAAAACACTTTCTTCCACCAGGTAAAGAGGAGAGCCGTCACTGCCGTATGCACGAAGGAACACTTCCCGCCGCTCTATAAAATGACTGACAAAGGATCTGATCTCAGCATGATCGAATACAACAGGTTCCTGTTCGGTTGGCCCATTGCCTGCTTTTAGGACTGACTGATTGTCGTGCATAACGGTCTCATCATTTCAATATTAAGTTTAGAGGCAATTTCAATAGACTCGTTTTCGACACTCTCGCTTCCGGATGGTTCGAAGATAACGTGCCCCAGAATCCTGGAGTCGTAATCGTTAGGCGGAAGAACGACCCGGTGTCCCGGCTTTCTCTTCAGGTGACACTCAATTACTCTATGATCCTTAAGCAGACTCGATGAATCAATTTGTTTGATTTGACCGCTATGTGTTGCGAAAAGACGGACACCGGCAAGCCGGCGCCATTGCGGGGATTTATCCGGAATGCATGGATCCCCCTCTGCAAAGTCTATCGCGATTCCAAGAATATCCTTTCCGCAACTGCTCAGGATCAATGGCGGAAGGCAATCGCCTCCCGGGCGAGGCGACAATTCAATCATAAAAGCCTGACCGTCCCGGACAACAAAATCCAGCATACAGATAGCCCGATCCAGGCCCAGAGTTACTGCAGCTCGATTTAACTGCCTGCGAAAAGCTCCGTCCTCAAGACATTTCGGAAGAGGACTTGGCAATAGATACGCAAGGGTTGTCCCGAACACCTGCATAGGATCAGGGATCTTTCGGGCAATACGGATAATTTCCACGTCATTGCCGTCAAGTATGAAATCACAACTGTACTCATCCCCTTGAACAAACTCCTCTATGACAAAAACCTTGCGAGGATCGACCCGCTTTCCGTCACAAATGCACGATGCGTACATTCGCGAATCGCAGTGACGGGACATTTTTGATTGCATAGTATTAAATGCGGCCAAACACTCATCTTCTGTCGAACATAAGAAGATCAATTCGCTTCCGCTGCCTGTTATAGGCTTCAGTACGACAGGAGAACCTATTCTTTGCATGAAATCTACGACATCAGAGGCTTTATGGGCAAGATCAACACCGGGGCACTGGGGGCCTGATTTTCGCCAGATCTTCTTGCACGTATATTTGCTTCTGCATGTCATTACAGCTTCAGTCGAAGGATAGTTAAGCCCGAACGAACCGGCAATAAATGACGTCAAAAGCATTGATTCGCAGTCAAAGCAGGTGATGCCGCTTAATTTTAACCCCCATTTTTTCAAATGAACACGTAATGCGGCAACTATCTGTTCCGGGTTATTCAGATCACACAGCAATTCATCTTTTGAACCTGGAGAAACCTCTGTAGCCCTGGCTCTTTCATTAACATCGGTAATAAAGATAGCTCTGTCCGGAAATCGCCCGTTAATAATATCAATATAATCCGAACTGGTACCTACAACTAATACGCGTCTATTTGACATATCCTGCCTCAATCAAACCCGATTCAGCCAAAGGGTACGTTTCAGTTGAGTAACTTGACAACAGATACAAAGGTCTCTCTGTGAGATGAAACTTTTTTTTCCAGGAAAAATCTCCGCACAAAAAGTCAAGCTGATTCAACCGTTCCCTGCAGCCTCGCTGGATATGATGCAAATTTATCAGTTTTGCAACTCCCGGGTAATCACGATTGGTGCCCCCTCCAAGCAAAGTGTAATTGCCCCGATAAATACAACCCATGTCAACGGCAGCTACCTCACCGTTGATTATAACAGTTGTTATACGCAGCCATCCCTCTTCACTGAGATAATGCATCAGCGAACGAAAGCTTTCAAGAAAACGCCTATCGGAAAAAAAGGAACTATCCCCAAAATTGTTAATATTCAATTGCACCATGTGCTCAAAGTCGGAAATATCGTCGTAGCGATAACACGCCCTTGCCTGCAATGAAGCCACTTCACGCTTTATGTTTCTTGCCGATTTCCCCGAAAACTGCTGGAAATAGTTGTCAATGTCATAGCTGTAATCTGACGGCCTGAACAAATAGCCAATTTCATCTACTGCAAAATTATTATAAGATGTACATTCTGTAAGCGGCAGTAAATAGCGGAGATAGTACGGCCCCGGACAATGACTTAACATTTCCAAAAGCAATCCGCTATCGGATGGAATACGGTTTTGCTCGAGCCATGTTTTGCCCTGCCACGTCTCACCGGAAAAATAACCATAGCACTGAGATTCCTCTATCCAGCTGAGAGGCAGGATTTCGGTTGATCCGTCAGGGGTTTCGGCTGTTATAAAACAAGCCGGTCGTCGATAGTGCTCCTGAAAACAGGCACGAAACTCCCATAGATCCCATATGGCATCCGGAGGTATTTTGCTTTTCCAGATGTCCCGGCATCGCTCCAGGTCATGTATAATACGAATATTATACATCACTTACAGCCTCAGATTGTAATGTGTGCAACATTGAGAACCGCCAAAAAAACTCGTGGCAAAATCGGCAACTATTTCCGGATCGTAGGGTTTGCAGCTGAAAACATCCAGATAGACCGCATTTGTCATATTGGCAAAATGAGCGGAGATCAGTGATGTCTCGATCAACTGAACCATCGAGAAGCCGGCTACTCTCTCATCCTCACCAAAATTAACTATTTGAGTTTCGCCGAATCTCTTCATCTCGATCAAGTCGCATAACTCAATGACAAATTTCTGAATTTTTTCGGCACTGCGGATCGCTTCGGCATCACAATTGTAAATGTCAAAGCTTGATGCGATACCCCATGCAGACTGTTTGACAGCCTGCTCAACTATAGATTGTACTATCATTTTAAACTCCTTGTATTGGAAATTTCTGGCTATATGATCTTGTCAAAATAGCGGGTAAATATGTTGTTAATTCTTATTTTTTACTAAACACTGTTAATTTTAAGCTCTACTCAGTTTATGCTGTCCTGCTTAATCTTGATCAAGGAAGACACACAAAGTTTTGACAAATGCCTTTTTAAGAGGCTTAACGCTTGATTCTATTTCATCTTCATCCATACCAATCATGGCAAAAGAAAAATAACCCGAGATAAAACCCGCAATCGCACAAGCAAGGCGGCGAATCTTAGCCGGAGAAATTTCACTCGAAACATACGGCCAGACCAAATCTTCGATTTCCTTCAAATAACGCAAGAACGGCCCTTCCAGATTTTCTAATGGTTCACTATTCAGCTTTAAAAACAATCTTCCCTGGAAAAGCAGGATAAACTCTTCGCAATTTTCGGTGAAAAAAGCATAGTGAGCACTTAAAAAATGTTCTAAAACATCTTCAAGGCTTGCGTTTTCAGCCGAATACAAACGAAGGCGACTAATAAGGTTTTCAATTGCGTCTTCTATCAGGGTGATGACCATTTCATCTTTGTCCGTAAAATGGCGATAAAGAGTGCCTTTCCCTAAATCAGCCTTTTGGGTTATATCTTCGACGGTTGTAGCTTCAACTCCCTTATCACTGAAAACATTCAAAGCCGCTCTCTTAAGCTTTCTGCGGGTCATAGCAACCCTTTTTTGGCTTCTGTTTTTGAATGTTCTTTTTGTTTTCTTTTTCATAAAGTGACCATATAGTCATTATTGACTGAATGTTCAATTAAAATCTTGACATTTTTAAAAAAAATATTATTCTTGACTAAGTTTGGAAAATCCGGTGCGTAAATAGTGAATAAAAAGGTGTCCGACTGGGCAAGTATCGCTTAAAAGGCAATAAATTATATGGAAGATAACATTTTCGCAAATTCAGACCTTTATGCTTGGGTTGTTCTGCCGTTTTTGATTTTTTTGGCCAGAATTGCCGACGTAAGCATAGGTACTATTCGGCTTATATTTGTTTCGAGGGGTTTAAAGTACCTTGCACCGCTTGTAGGATTTCTCGAAGTCCTGATTTGGCTTTTAGCTATTGGACAGATAATGAATAACCTTTCGAATCCGGTATGTTATATTGCTTACGCAGGCGGATTTGCTATGGGCAACTTTATTGGGATGTGGATCGCCGAGAAACTTTCTCTGGGGGTTGTTCTTATAAGAGTTATTACAAACAAAGATGCTACAGAACTTATCAATTGCTTAAAATCGGATGAGTATGGTGTGACCTGCGTTGAAGGCCGGGGCAGAATAGGAAAAGTACAGGTAGTTTTCACTATTGTACCAAGATGTGAAGTCAAAAGCGTGATCAATCTGGTCAAGACATTTAACCCGAAAGCGTTTTATACAATAGAGGAAGTCGGATTTGTAGAGAAAGGTTTGTTGGCTCCTAAAGGTGCTAATCATATTTCAGGATTTTTCAGGCCTTTTCGGAAAGGGAAATAACCTTG
>JAIPFN010000113.1 GCA_021736615.1 Phycisphaerae bacterium
ACTCAAAGTCGTCTTTGGCAAAAGTCTTGCCGGCCTGGGAAATAACTTTTAGTCTTCTAACAATGTTAAACCAGTCTATGCTCATAATGTTCCTGTTCAAATATTACTACCAAAAGAAAAGGTCTACTAATTCACCGATCCATCGCAGAATTGCGGCGGTGTGTCTTGTTTTCTTGTCGGATTTGATGATCGCCTTTCCGATCTCAGCGACTCGCGGGTCTCCCTTTATATATTCGGCGATTTGCATAAGCTCGCCAATATCTGTCCATAGCCCGCCGCATTGGCCGCATTTATCAATGAAGACGTTTGAGTCGGCGGCGTAATTTAAATTCTTCATAACAAGCCCGCAATCCGGGCACATTCTAAGCCCCTCCTGCCGGTTTGGTTTTTCGATTTTGCGAGGTTGGAGAAATGTCGATGGTTCCGGTGTATTGACTTCTCCGTCTGCGATCATTTTGTCAACAACAGTTTTAAGGCCGGAAGAGTCGAACCATATACCCTCACAGAGCGGACATATCCCGACGTTACATCCATGTAAGTCAACGATACTTAAACTTCCATCACAGGCCGGGCAATGCATATTAACTCCTGAGAACACTTTGTACCAACAAGGTCACGGCAGCGTTAGTTGCCTGAATTACACTTTAGATTGATTATCAGTTTCTGATGCCCTATTCTGAGAGCTTGCGGGGCTGTTGCCGAAATGAAAAATAACAAAATTAACGTACAGTCAGCAGCCTTTAAGGGCAGTCAGGTGCGATGTTGGCTTCCAGCCGACATTACAGGGTTAGGCAACAGCCCCTTGCGCTCTCGCGCTTTTGGTTTTTTACAGCTTTTCGTTCAGCACTTCCAGCCATTTTGCGTAGGCTTGTTTTGTTTGCTCTATTTCGCCTGCTTTTGGCTCTATTGTTTTTGTTTTTTTGAATCCTACGAACGCTTCTTTGAAGCTGCTGTAAGTGCCTGCTCCGACGCCTGCACCGCGGGCGGCTCCTTGTGAACCGTCTGTGTTATACAGTTCTACTGTCGCGCCGGTGACGTTTGCGAAAGTGGACGCGAAGATGTCGCTTAGGAACATATTGGCGTCTCCTGCCCGGACGGTGTTTACTTCTACGGACATTCCTTCAAGTATTTCGAATCCGTAGTTAAGCGCGAATACGATGCCTTCCTGTGCGGCTCGGAGGACGTGGCCGATGTCGTGGGTGTTGAAGTTTATTCCGCTTAAGCATGCTCCGATGTCTTTGTTTTCAAGCGTTCGTTCGGCACCGTTTCCGTATGGCAGTATCGAAAGCCCGTTTGCTCCGATAGGTGCTTTTGACGCCAGTTCGTTCATCTGAGGGTAGTCTTTGCCGGTAACTGTATTATGCTTGAGCCAACTGTTGAGTATGCCGGTTCCGCCGACGCACAGCAGTGCTCCGTTGCGGGTTACCTCATTGGTATTGTTTACGTGCACGAACGTGTTTACGCGTGATTTGGGGTCATAGGTCGGTTTGTCTCCGATGCCGTAGACAACGCCGCTGGTGCCTGCGGTGGCGGCAACTTCTCCGGGTTCGAGTACATTAAGAGAGAATGCGTTGTTGGGCTGGTCGCCGGCGCGGTATGCGATTTTGGTGCCTGCTTTTAGCCCGAGTTCTGCGGCTGCTTGTTTGCTGAGGACGCCCTGATCGCCGAAAGTCGGCACGATGTCAGGGAGAATGTCTTTGGAGAAGCCCAGGTGGTCCATTACGAAGTTGGCGATTTGTTTGCATTTAAAGTCCCACAGTATGCCCTCGGAGAGACCCGATTGTGTCGTGCAGATTTCGCCGGTCATCTTCATGGCCAGGTAATCGCCTGGGAGCATGATCTTGTCGATCTTGTCGAATATGCGCGGTTCGTTTTCCTTGACCCATGCGAGCTTGGTCGCGGTGAAATTGCCGGGGTAGTTGAGCAGGTGTTCAAGGCAGTGATCGCCGCCAAGTGTCGCAGTGGCTTTTTCGCCGTATGGTACGGCCCGGCTGTCGCACCAGATAATAGAAGGGCGTAAAACCTCTTTGTTCTTATCGACGCAAACAAGGCCGTGCATCTGGTATGTTATCCCGATGGCGGCAATGTCGGCGGTGTCGATATCCGCGGCGGCAAGCATCTCGGCTGTGGCGAGTTTGACATTGTCCCACCACCACTGCGGGTCCTGCTCGGCCCATCCGGCCTGTCTGGCAATTATCTCCATCTCCTTCTTAGGAGAGGTCGCAGAAGCGACGACAGCGCCAGTCTCGGCGTCCATAAGAGTAGCTTTAATTGAAGAAGTCCCGGAATCGTAACCAATCAAATACATTGTATAAGTCCTTTTTTAGCAATTAGCAATTAGCGATTAGCCTTCAGCGGCTGGATTGACTTTCTTTTTACCATTTTTCAGGGGAATTGACAATCTTTTTCCAGAAAACAGAAAGCTTTTGAGGGATTAAGGTTAAAAATTCAGTGGTATTGACTTTGCTTAAAGGTTAAAGAAAAACGGAACCCGGATAAATTGGCTTTCCGGATTCCGTTTTTTGTATTCACAGTTTTTAATGCAGGTTTGGCCTAAAACCCCATGTTGTTTAGTTTTGTTACCGCGGTGTTGTATTTGAGCTGTAGTTCCCTTATCGTTTTTCCTTCCGGCAATGCTGCGGGGTATTGTTTTGCGATTTTTGCCGCCCTTGAGTAGTATACAAGAAGGTCGTCCAGTATATACGCCAGTTCTGTCGCCAGTCGCTGCTGCTGCAGCAAGTATGGGTTGACGTACGAATCGGCTACTTCCTGTTGGAGATTTGCGAGTTCCTGCCTGGTCAGATTGCCGTTTTTGCGATAGTCATCGGCACTTTGGCGTACGACATTCTTATTATCCCTATTCCGTATCAGCCGGTTTTCGTAGGCTTTTCTTTCCAGGCGTCTTAACCTTTCATCTTCTCTTGAAGGGGCGTTTTTCAGTGCCGCCGAAGATACTTCTTTCATATTCTTTTCGATCTCTTCTGCCTGGCTTTCCAGTTCTTCCATTCCGGCGAAATACTTTAACAATTGAATCTTGCTCTTGGCAAATTGTCTTACCTGGAGATTGATCCTGTTTGTGTCAATAACCTTTAAGCCATCGGCCTTAAGATCCTTTATTACTTCATCACGCGAAGAAACGATTGCATCAGCCATTTTGGTATACATAGCGTCCTTTGCGGAAAGGGTTATCGCGTATGTACTTTGCTGCGTTTTATCGCTTTCATCGTCTTTGGAGCGATTCCCATCCTGGTATATTGTCGACGCTGTTGACCAGGTCCTGACAATAGCACTTGAACCTTTATCGCCTTTGTGGACAATATTCCGCGAACCCTGTTCGTCGGTGACGACTTCGACGACCTCAACATTACGGTCGACCAAAGCCATTGCCATCGCGGCGGGGCGTTTATTCTTTTCGGCAAACGTCGATAGGTAAGCAGCGAATGAAGCAATGCTTTTCGGGGTAAACGTGTCCTGCCACTGAGAGGGTCCCTCTTGCCGTATTGTCGCGTCTATCGGGGCGGCTATTGTTCCTATTTGAGCATGCGGGGCGATATAAATTTTGTCGCAGGCAAGGGCGATACCGGCTGCTGCCGAGAATGCACCACCGTATTTTTTGCCGGTAATAAACGCAAAGATCGGGCAGTTGTAACTTTTTCTGATTGAGTCGCAGACCTGTTTCATGTACGCGCCGCGTCCTCCGGGAGAGTCGATTTCGAGTATGATGCAGCAGGTGCCATTGTTAGCTGCTTCTTCGATGGTTTTAGCCAGTGTTTTAGAGACGGTATCGGAAAGGATGATGTCCTGATCATCGATGCCGATAACGACCAGGTTTTCCTTGCGGCCCCTGGCGTTATAAGTAATGTCATATTCGTCGATGAGAACGGTTTTGCCGAAAAACTTGCCGTCCTTCTCTTCGTATATGCGGGTTTTTTTTCCAAGGGTCCTGTTAGTCGGATACCCGTAGAAAGTCTCTCCGCTCTGGCGGTGCTTAAAAAAATCGCCGCTGCAAAAAGATGAAAGCAAAATTACTATGATTGAGGCACTTCTAATATATTTGATCATAAAAAAACTCCTTAATAGACGTCTTTTCTTATATACGGCATTATACACTAAAAGGCTTAAAAAAAACAGCAGAAGACTAATGACAAGGAGCAAAATATCAAAAAAATGGCATATTACGGAATTTCTTTGGAATCCCAGGTAAAATAGGCATATTAGGGTGTTTGGGTGGCGATTCGGTTTTCGGGTTGCGTTTGTCTGTATTTTAAGGGGTTTTGTGTACTTCTGGCTCAATAGTAAGGTTTAAAAAAATTACTTCTTAAAAAAGTTGCAAATATAACGTTTATGACTGTTGCTGAAGTTTTTTCCTCAAAGGAATAATATTTTTCCTGGTTCTTTAAATATATAGTTGCTTAGACATTTTTTCGGGCTAATTCTGTATAGTATTTTCAAGGCGCATTTTTGTAAAAGCCAGCTTTTTTCCTTGCATTTTGCGATAAATGACATAAAATTGTTATTATGACTTATCTTGCAGTTCCAATTTCAGCCAGAACTGTCTCTGAGGCGTGCGAACAGATCAAACAGGCAATATCTGCCGGTGCTGAAATGCTTGAGTTTCGGGTAGACTACATTGACGGTGTCACGACCGCCGACCTTGCCCAATTGCTTGCACTTGCCGGAGAGTCGACCTTGCCCGTTATCGTTACCTGCCGTGATTGTTCCGAGGGCGGTTCGGGCGATCTTTCTTTGGAATTGAGGGTTTCGATACTCGTAGAGGCGATAAAAAAAGGTGCCGATTTTGTCGACTGCGAGTACGTTAATTATCGTAATCCAGATGTGCGGAAGCGCATTGACGAAGCATTGGCCGAATCTTCCAAAACACGTCTTATCCTTTCGGCTCATGATTTTAATGGGCCGTTTTCTGCTCTTGCCGCACTTTACGATGAGATTTACGCTTTTTGCCCGCAGGCAGTTGTCAAACTTGTTTACAAGGCAAATCATATCAATGAATGTTTTGTGGCAATCGATCTGCTCAAAAATAAAAAGGGTGATGCTATCGTTCTTTGCATGGGCGAAGATGGTTTGATAAGCAGGGTACTGGCCAAAAAATACGGCTCGCTGGTTACGTTCGGCTGTCTTAGCGATGAAGCGTCGACCGCTCCGGGGCAGCTTGGTGTTAAAGAGCTTAAGGAACTTTACCGGTGGGACCATATCGACGCAAATACAAAAGTTTACGGCGTCATCGGATGCCCGGTCGGTCATTCGCTAAGTCCGGCGATCTTTAACGCGTGCTTTGACCGGCAAGGCGTCAATGCGGTTTACCTTCCCATACTTGTCAAAGGCGAAAAGGGCTTATTCAATGAATTTATGGGTAATATCGAGAGCCGGGAAACGGGTTTTTCGGGCTTTAGCGTTACGATACCGCATAAGGCGAATGCCCTTGATTATGTCGATCTGTCCGGCAACCAGATCGAACCGTTGGCGGCGACTATCGGGGCGGTTAATACTCTTAAGATCGGTTTTGGCGGGCTTGTAAGCGGGTTTAATACAGATTACGCCGGAGCTATGAACGCATTGCTTGCCGAGATGGGAATCGGCAAACATGGTCTTCACAACATAAAAGCGGCGGTCGTCGGGGCAGGCGGAGTCGCTCGCGCCATAGGTGCAGGTCTTACCGATGTCGGGGCAAGGGTCGTGATTTATAACCGCACGGTTGCAAAGGCAAAATCGCTTGCAGAGGAATTTAAGTGCAGCTATGCGTCTATAGACAAGGTGGGCGCAATAGATGCCGGTGTCGTTATCAATTGTACCAGCATCGGGATGCATCCTAAGGTCGATGCCAGCCCGGTGCCTGCCGAAAGCATTAAAAGCGATATGGTTGTTTTCGATACTGTATATAATCCGCTTGAAACCTTGCTTTTGAAATTCGCAAAAGATGCAGGGGCAAAAACCGTCACCGGTGCAGAGATGTTCGTGCGACAGGCGATGGCACAGTATAAGATTTTTACAGGCAAAGAGGCTGACGAGGAACTGATGAGACAAACGGTTCTAAAATGCCTATTGTAGGGCGGGCCTAAGTGTCCGCCCATTTGTTGAATATACGTAGGGTGGGCCATGCCCACGCTGTAATTTAAAGTTTCATTGTCTATTCAATAGCTGTTGAGCGAAGCGAAATCTGCCTTTGGCGGACTAATTGCTATTTAACAAATTGGTTAAAGGGGATTGCTATGAAAAATTTAACGCGCGTTATTGTAATCGGTTTTGTATTCACTTGTTTTTTGACGGTTGGTTTTGCCGACAAACTCACACCCGCAGAGAAGATGACTCGTTGTCTTCCTGACGGTACGGTCGGTTTTGTTGCCAGCAGCGGTATGGATAGTGTCGGTCCTGCTTTTAAAAAGACCGCTCTCGGTCAGGTCCTCGGTAATGAACAGGTTCAGATGATCTTCGACAACTTCTGGGCGAAGGCAATGGAAAATGCCGAGAAAGAGAAAGGCAAAGAGCGACTCGATGCTGCCAGGATGGTTTTTGACCTTGCCGGGCTAATCTGTAAGCGTCCCTTTATTGCCGGTATATCAGAAAATCCCAACGGAGGCGATGTTCCCATCTCCGGTTTTCTTATCGTCGATGCAGGTCCGATTCGCAAGGATATTAATAATATCCTCAAAGAGTTCGAAAAGTACGATACCAAAGGCGATATATTCAGGAAACTTGTCGGGCCATGCAGGATGAAGGTTGTTAAGATTTTTGACGGTCAATATGCGTATTGGGGCTTTGCCGGAAGGAAATTTGTCTTTGCCGTTTGCGATAAGGAAGGTTTGATCCTTAAAAATATTTTCTGGCCGTCAAAGGAAATCCCGAAGAATCTTAGCAAAATCCCACAGGCAGGCGACGCTCTTGTTATTAACTATGACTACCAGGCGATCCTGTCGCTGATGGAAAAGTGCATTAAAAAGGCCGCTCCTGAGGACTACAAAAAGGTCATGACGCTTCTTGACGAGCTTGGCGTTGCCGAGATGGGCAATGTTTCGGCCAGGATAGGTTTTTCCGGTGCCGACATCGTTGCCGGTGAAGCCGTCGAGATACCCTCGCCTCGCAAGGGGCTGTTTAATTGTTACGGAAATGTCGATATGGCGATGTTCGATCTCGTCGAGCCGCAGGCCATGAAAGCCGGTGCGGTGAATTTCGATGTCGCTAAGTTTAGTGATGTTCTCTGGGGCTCAATTAAGAAAGCAGTTCCGGAAAAAGAACTTGAGACGGCCACTCAGCAGATTACTGCTTTCGAGAAGATGGCCGATGTAGATATCCGCGAAGATCTCCTTGGCAGCTTTGCGGGTCAGAGCGTTTTTTATTCTATCCCGGCAGGCATTATGATGGACTCTCCTTCCGGCGGTTTTGTTGCTATTGCCCGTTTGAAAAATGACGGTGCAGCGTTTGAGAAAAACATGAACGCTCTGGGCAAGTTCGCAATTGGTAGGACAAAGGGAATGCTGCAGATTTCTACAGTGCCAAAGGGCGACGTGACTATTCATGCCTGGACGGTAATGCCCCTTGCGATGATGCAGGTTATGCCGTGCTGGGCGGTCGTCGACGGAAATGTCGTACTGGCCAGCAATGCGGTACTGTGCGGTAAGGCCATAGATAGGATCAAGTCTGAAGATGCCTCGAAGGATTCTTTGCGGACTACCGATGCTTTCAAGAACGCCGTCAAGGGACTGCCCGATGAACTTACCAGTCTTGTTTATACCGATTCAAAGGTTCAGTTCAAACAGGGCATTATGCAGGTTCAGCGTATCTGGCCGATGATCACAATGGGGGCAATGCAGCAGGGAATAACGCTTCCGGCTATGCTTCCCAATTTCGACGAAGCGATAAAAGATCTTACCCCTTCGGCGTCGTATAGCTGGTTCGATAAGAACGGAGCATATTCGCGTTACAAAGGAAGCGGCGTCGAGGTAGGTGCTGCCGCCGTTGCAGGCGGTGCTATTAGTGCGGCCATCGTCATGCCTGCGGTTGCAAAGGCAAAGAAAAAGGCCAAGCAGGTTGTGTCGGCAAGCAATTTAAGGCAGATTGGTGTTTCTTGTTTGACATACGCTAATGACAATGACGGGAGGTTGCCCCCATCGCTTGACGGCCCTGAATTGAAGAAATATCTAGGTGATTCAAGCCGTAACGTTCTTCTTTCGCCCAGGAAACCAAAACGTTTTGCGGGACCTTCATATATTTATGTTGAAGGGCAGGACGCAAGTATGGATCCCCAGAATATCGTCGCTTATGAAAACCCGAAGTTTCTGGACAATGAGACAGTTGTTGTCCATCTTGACGGGCATGTCAAGAAGATGAATAGGTTGATTTTCATAAAAATGCTTAAAGAGACTTATAATCGCCTTGGCAAAGAAGCGCCAGAGATCAAGTTTCTCAGGCAGATCAGGCTTGAAAGGAAAGATGGAAATTTGGAGCAGGATTTTTTAGAGAGGATGGATAAAGCTCATAAAAGGGCCAGGACGTTGCCAGGAGCTGAGAGCGATAATAAGAAGCAAGGAGAGAATAAGCCGGATCAGGAGTTCCAGCAGCAGAGGAAGAAGTCGCATGAGAAGGTAAAAAAACAGCTTGAGGAGCAGCGGGAGAAGAAGGGCCTGCAAAACAAGGAAGTAAAACCAAAGTCAGAGCCGGTTCAGCCCAAAAAGCGCAAGCACAAAAAAACAGGGCACAAAGCAGTCGCCGACGTAAGAGCATCATAGGCTTTCCGAGAAAGCAATTTAGTGTTTGTTATTTAAAGAATTATGTTTTTTGTGGGTTGTTTTTGCGGTAAGTTCGGTGTATAATCGGCTTTTATTCGTGAACTATAAAGGGATTTAAGATGGCAAAAGCTGAAAAAATTGTCCTCGCCTACAGCGGTGGGCTTGATACCAGTGTTATTTTACCGTGGCTCAAAGAGACCTATGGCTATGATGTTATCTGCTACGCAGCCGAACTCGGCCAGGGTGACGAGCTTGAAGGAATTAAGAAAAAGGCCATGGCCACCGGTGCAGTTAAGTGCATCGTAGGCGATCTCCGAAAGGAATTCGTCACCGATTATATTTGGCCGATGCTAAAGAGCGGGGCGATATACGAAAATGACTACCTGCTTGGTACCAGTATCGGTCGTCCCTTGATCGCCAAAAAGCAGGTTGAAGTCGCCCAAGCCGAAGGTGCAGTCGCTGTCGCCCACGGAGCAACCGGCAAGGGTAACGACCAGGTTCGTTTTGAACTTACGTTTATGGCACTCGACCCAAGCCTTAAGATCGTCGCTCCATGGAAAGACCCGAATTTTGACCTTCGCTCGCGAGAAGCGGCTATCGATTACGCCAAGGCTCGCAATATTCCAATCGACCAGAGCAAAAAGAAGATTTATTCGCGTGACCGCAATCTCTGGCATATCAGCCATGAAGGTGCAGACCTTGAAGATCCGTGGAACGAGCCAAAGGACGACCTGTTTGTAATGAGCAGACCAGTCTCCAAGGCCCCCGACAAACCGGATTATGTGGAGATCGGATTTAAGCAGGGGATTCCCGTCAAGCTTAACGGTAAGGCAGTTGGCCCGGTTAAGATGATCGAATCGCTGAACGAAATCGGCGGAATACATGCCGTCGGCCAGGATGATCTTGTCGAAAACCGTCTCGTCGGTATCAAGAGCAGGGGCGTTTATGAAACTCCCGGCGGAACTATCCTGATGACCGCACACCGCGGCCTTGAGATGATAACGCTTGATAAGGAGACACAGCACTACAAACAGCAGATCGCTTTGAAATATGCCGATCTCGTTTATAACGGCCAGTGGTTTACAAAGATTCGCAAGGCACTTGACGCTTTTGTCGACGTTACCCAGGAAAATGTCAGCGGAACAGTTCGTATGAAGCTCTTTAAGGGCAGATGCACACTCGCCGGCATGAAAAGCCCAAAGAGCCAATACAGTGCGGATCTGGCCAGCTTTACGATGGGCGACGAATACGACTCTACCGATGCCACAGGATTTATCAAGCTGTTTGGTCTCCAGATGAAGGTAGAAAACGTAATTGACCGCAAGGGCCAAAAGAAGTAACGTAGCGGGGGCTTGAAGCCTGCAGCTTTTTTTTGTAGTGCTTGACTGGCATTAAAAATTGAAATATACATTTAAACAGGGATGTTAGATGATACCAGAATGGTTTTACTTGGTATTCGCGTTTGCGTTTGGGGCTTGTATTGGCAGCTTTCTAAATGTTGTTATATACAGACTTCCGCGCGATAAATCGTTGGCCTTTCCGGCTTCGATGTGCCCCGGTTGTGAAAAACCAATACGTTTTTATGACAACATTCCAATCCTTTCCTGGCTGCTGCTCGGCGGCAGGTGCAGAAACTGCAAGATGCTGATCACCCCGAGATACATGATTGTCGAGTTGATGACAGCTTTGCTTTTTGTCGTGGTTTTTGTTCTTTATTTCATATATGGCGACAGCCGCTTCGGAATCGTCGAAAAGACCGGTATCGAAGCTTTTCAGGCCGGCGGCTGGGTGTTTTATCTTATGCATATCGCTTTGCTTTGCTGTCTACTCGCTGCCAGTGCGATTGATCTGGAATTATGGGTTATCCCTCTTTCGCTTTGCTGGTTTTGCACTATTGTCGGCCTGGTTGGCACGGCGATCGGACGGACAATCGTTGGGATCGACTCTCATCAGGAGTCCCTGATAATTGGTTTTTATACGAATTTCCCGATGATCAAAGCATCGACAATTACATCGCTTTCAGCCGGTGCCGGCCTGGGTCTGATCATATCGATGACCCTTCTAATGACCGGGGTTATCAAGAGAAGTTACGAAGATCAGGGTACCGGGGACATCGAAGAGCAGCTAAACGACAAAAATTTCCCGCATCGCCTGGAAATTTTAAAAGAGATGGTTTTTCTTGTCCCGATCATTGCCTGTTCCTTCGGTTGGTATATGGCATGTAAGTCGCTGCCTGCTTTGACCGAAAGATGGCAGGAGTGGATAGATATTCCGCTGGTTTACGGCTTTCTAACGAGTTTATGGGGCTATTTCGCCGGATGTGCAGTTGTCTGGGCAACCAGGATACTTGGCACGCTCGCTTTCGGAAAGGAAGCGATGGGCCTTGGCGACGTACACCTTATGGGAGCGGCAGGAGCAGTTATCGGACCTCTATTCGTGGTCATTGCCTTCTTTATCGCTCCATTTTTCGGGCTTGCATGGGCGTTCTATCAGATGTTTTTTAAAAAAACCCGTCAAATTCCGTACGGTCCGTTCTTGTCAATTGCCGTCTTTGCTGTTATGATTTTCCATAAGTTTTTCATGGAATATATTTACAATCTTCATTTGTCAAATGTTTAAGACATATTTTATCGAAAGGGATATCGAAATGAGTGTTTACTTGAAAAAAATCTGCTTTGCGTTGTTTGCTGTAGTTTGTGTTTCCGCGTTGACCGGTTGTACCAACTGGAAGAAGGAGTACCAGAACCTTGACATACTTTATCAGAACTGTGAAGGTCAACTGGAATTGTGTAACGGAAATCTTGAAAAGCTCGATGCCGAAAGACAGCAGCTTTCCCAGAAGCTTGTCCAAAGCCAGCAGACCATTGATGACTTCAAGAGACAACTCAAGGCCGGTGCTACTGAAAGCGAAGCCAGCGGATTTGGTAAAGGTGCGAATGTCAAATATGATGCTGCTGCCGGAACTATTACTGTTACGCTGCAGAATACGGTTCTTTTCTCTTCCGGAAAGGCTACTCTGATAAAGGCCACTATTAGCGAACTCGATCACATCAATAGCGTTATTCGCCAGCGTTACAGCGGTATGCTCATCGATGTAGTCGGCCATACAGATTCCGACCCGATCAAAAAGAGCAGTTGGAAAGATAACTGGCAGCTTTCGGCAGAGAGGGCTCTTTCGGTACTGAGGTATCTAAACAGCAAGGGTATCAGTTCTGAAAATATTCGTGCAGTCGCAGCCGGTTCCTCAAGACCTGTCGCATCAAACAAAACCGCAGCTGGCAAAGCCCAGAATAGAAGGGTAGAGATAGTAGTACACACAAGGTCGTAATTTATTATTTATGAATGATAATTTATTATTGATCAGCTTATTGAAACTTCAAAGGGACGCCTGGTTTATAGCCATGGTGTCCCTTTTATTATGTTTTTTTCTTACCGAAATTTATTCGTATATAAACCAGGCTGTAGCAACTGCATCGATGCTGCTTTTTGTCCTTACCCAGTAAGCTGAAAAACCTTCTGGGAATACATGGGATAATGTCTTGCCGCCTTTGATGTTAAAAGTCTTATAAGAAACCCATATTCCTGTCCCGTCTATGTCTATCTCAAGGCTGATCTTAGTGTTTTTATCAGCTGACAATTGCACTGTTTTTTTATCGAAGCCGGTCATCAGATACTGGTCGGACGGTATACCCGCTTTGACAGCGGTGTCCTTCCATGGTCCGCCCTGGCCTCGAGATTTGCCGAGTTTCCAGAGATCGTCTATAACCCCTGCCCAGAGGGCAGCTTTGTTGTCTTCGCTTGTTATGGTACGTTCGTTTTTCTGCTGATTTAAGCCTGTAATAAACATCATCCCAAAGTGTGACGCATAGTCATCAATATTCAGGTTATGGGTGGCAATCGGCCGGATTTTGGCAAAGCCCTGGGCATTGCGAGCCGGCAGTTCGTAAAAAGTTCCATGTAAATTAAACAGGTCACGTTCCGTAGCAACCTCCCGGCAGATGCGCCCGGACGTGTCTTTGTAATTATCATTTTTCGGAATGCGGTAGGTCTTACCGTCTTCCCTGACAATAACCGAAGCATTGTCAACCCGGATTTCATCGGTTACCGGTTGTGCGACTCCTTCAAATAGTTTTTTGTCTAGTTCCTTTACCGGCAATAGTTGCAGTTTGTCATTAAGATGATAGCTGCCTGCGTCATTAAGTATGCTTAGAACTTTGCGATTACTTCTGATCAAACCTTTTGTATTGTTTTTTGTTCCACGCGATGCAATCGGTGTAAAAATTGCATGATTATTATATAAGCGATTGTCCTTATTGCGATAATTGAAGTGGACGGATACTTCTTTAGCGTCGATGTCGGTTCTGACCCGTACCCAGGAGCCTTTTACGGATTTAGGAAAAATATGGACAAGGGAACTGTCAACTTTGAATGTTTTAAGTTTGGTCCATTCATTCTTTCCGTCTTTATCGATCTCAAGGCTGAATCTAACGGCTTTGACTGTCTTGTGAGTGATCACCATCATACGGTAATCGTAGCCCGAGAATAAATAAGGTTCGCTTGCAGTATTGGCTTTAACATCATCGCCCAGCCAAACCGAACCGCGTCCGATGGCCGGACCAAGTTGATCGATCTGGTCCGGATCAATAAACCAGAGATTGGAATTGGACTGGATCGGTGCTCCTTTAGTTGATTTAAACGGCCGATGGTTAAGAAATTCTTTCTTAGCAGAATCATCGCATCCGAGTACCAGTTTGCCTTTGAATTTTGCGAAGTCACCGACTACTTTCAGATAATTTGAGCGAGGTGACAGGCCCGCCGAGTTCTTAAGAGAAAAGTTTTTTGGGAATTTCCAGAATGTCCCGTGCATTGTTGCAAGAAGATCCTTTTCACCAATATCGCGAATTCGCGGCCATTCGGTATTCCATCCATGCGCCCCGTCATAAGAGTGGCTGCCCTTTGGAAACCGATACGCATGCCACTGATTATCTTCCAGCAGCATTAAAATAAGCGAACGATAATCCCAACCTATTGACCAGAGTTGATCATTGGGGTTTGAATTACCATATATTCCGCCCGGCCCGGTTACCTCCGTAAACTGATTGCGTCTGATCAGATTCCAGTCGCCTAGACCTTGCCAATCGGCCAGAGCACCCGATGGAATATCGGGAAATGCCTTGGCTTTATTGCTGTGCTCGCCGTTATTGGCGTAGATCAGGTAGCCTTGTCCCGAGTAAAGCCCCTTGCCGTGATAGCCTGCAAGATTTGAATTGATACCGTTGCCTACTGCTTTTTGCCCGTTGCCGTCTTTGATATGCTCAGTAACTTCAAGCGTGTTGACATTAACCGAATAAAGTCCTTCTTCCATGGTCGCGATATAAATTTTGTTTTCAAGGTCAGTCAGGTGCCGGGCTGTTCCGGTCAGTCGACCGGGCAAACGCTGAGGCTTAATAACTCTGACTTTGCGTTGCGCATCAATAAAGTAAGGGCCGATATTCAACTGGTTAGATTCACGATGTATCATGCGATTGGCAGGGGTTCCCCCAACGCTTTCTGGCCGGATGATTTGCCTGAGGTCGCCGGTAATCTCATAAAGTTTATCAGTTGACCCCAGAGGCTTATGCGGGCCATAGGTTATCACCCACAATCTGTCCGCCCATGGAACAACAGCCCCGGTGCCGCATTCTGCTTCGCTGTTATACATAGTCAAGTGCGGATAAATACCGGCGATGCTTTTGTGTCTGGTGTCAATATTGATGTTATCTTCGGCTGCGTTGAGAGTGAATGTCGAAAGAAGCAAAATTGTCAATGATATGAAAATATTTTTACGCATTTACCTTTTGGTTTCATCAAAATTAAAATTTATCCATCCATTCGTACCATACCGGCGGAGTTGCCGGGTTTACGTAATTTTTATGCCACCTTTGGTACCATAAGTCTTTCAAACCCACTTTGTGAGACGACCAGTCCATAAAAAGAATGTTGATATGGCCATTGTGGCGATCTGTACATACCCGTCTCATTCCTTTGCCGTTTGCAGCCCAGGCAAACTGACCGTCATATTCCGGCGGCTCATCATTTGCCATAGGTCTGACCAATATGAAACCTCCGTCCATCAGCACCGGTATGCTGCTTGTGTCACTCTGCATCGAGCTTTTCCATCTGTTATTAACATCGTATTGGGAGCCGGATAAATTTTTATTACCACTGTTAACCCACCAGTTAATGGTATAGCTGCCGGTTTTATACTCGGTATCTCTAAGTGCAGTAAATTTCCCAGCATTGACGGTCGGGATCATGTCCCATGCTGCCTTTGGTCCTATAGCTCCCTCGGCTTCGGTTCTAGTTGCATTGGGGCAAAAGCGAATTTCCGGGTTATCATGATAGGGCATTAATGCGACTATCCAGGAGTGTTGTCCCGTATCCCAGTCTTCGTCGATTCCCGGCATGAATTTGCCCTTGTTGTCATTCGTATACATTTCAAAGACAAGTGCCCATTGATGCAAATTCGTATTGCACATGACCATTTTGGCCTGTTCTTTGACCTTTTTAAGCGATGGGATTAGAATTGCCAGCAAAAGGGCGATTATCGCGATAACAACGAGAAGTTCGATAAGGGTAAAACCTCTTTTATTGTTATGCATTGGACTGATTCCCGAAAAATAGCATTTTACCAGATTTGACCTTTATTATAGCAATAACGATTGCTGATGTAAACAAAATACGAGCAAAGAGGGCTATTTGTGAGTGCTTATGCCTATTTCGCCATCCTTTTTGATCCTCACTGTTATAGCACCATCAATTGGCGTATAGTATGCGTCGATTTCGCTGTCCGGTTTCCAGTTGCTTTTCAGCCGTTTTTTTGTACAACTGATGATCGCTATTTTTGCGCCTAATTTTTGTGCATAGTTTTCCAGCAGATTAGTTTTCGATCCATGGTGGGGCATTACTATTATATCTATTGACAGGTCCGGATACATCTCGAATATCTTCGTCTGAGCTAATATCTCAATATCGCTGCATATCAGTATTTTTTTTCCGCCGTATTCGATCAATGACACCTGCGATTTATTGTTTGTGCTTATTGCCGGGTCGAGGCTAATTTCCCCGTTCGGCCAGAGGGCGGTGATATATTTGTTGTCGTATTTTTCCACTGGTTTTATCCCCGATGAGATTTCCAGAAGCGAGTTGTTCAGGTGACGTATTTTCGATGACGACTCAACCTCACCCAGCAGTCCCTCGTTTGCATAAACACTCGCATTTTTATACCGGCTTACCACTTCGGGTATTCCGTTAATATGGTCGATGTCTTCATGGCTTGCGATAATCGCGTCGAGTTTCGATACCCCTCTAGTTTGCAAAAAGGGCACCACGATAGATGCACCGCAGTTTTTTGCCGTTAGCGAACCGGCATCAAACAGAATATTACTGCCGTCCGGGAAAAACGCCGCGATAGCCTGTCCGTGACCGACATCCAGACAAGTAAGCTCAAGCCTATTTTGCCTGTTCGGCTCAAGTTTTATTACCATAAGCGTAACCGTTACACTAATTGCCAGACCGTAAAGAACCGTTTTTCTAAGCAATCGCCGATCAGTATGCCAGAATCTAAGCAAAAGGATATACGCGTAAAATGCGGCGATAACTATAAGAGGAACCTTGCCGATAACGATCTGCGAAAAATCATACTCGGCGATAAAGCTAACTACCCGGATAAGTCCCTCGGAAAGAATATCGAGCAAAAATGCAAGCCCCATAGACACAGTCGGCAATACCCCGGCAAGGAGAATCTTGAAATATCCGATAGGCAGAATCAGCATTATAAAACCATAAACAGTCACTGTCCAAACACATGCAAGCGGAGTTATCGTCGAAAAGTGATAAAGTATTACGCCCGACCCGCCTATCCATGCCGACAACCCGGCAGAAAGTAGTCCGACTGTTTTGACCGATAAGGAGTTTATAAAAATCGCACCCGCCTTTTCATGTTCCCTTGCGAGAAACGCGATACGGTCAATTGTTTTAGACGTGATATAGTGTTCGATGTTTTTATAGAAGAGGATGATTCCGGCAACGCACGAAAATGACAACTGCCATCCGGCCTGAAAAAGACTCGCCGGTTGACCAAGCAGCAGGATTATCGCCGCAAGTGACAGAGTGTTAAGAGAGTTTGGCTTGCGCCTTACGATCATCGAGAAAAAGAAAAAACAGCAAATGATCGCCGCTCGCAGCGACGGCGGGCGCGGCGGAATTGTCAAAACATACAGGATGATCAAAGCAATGCAGATCGCCGCCCGGTACGGCTTAGACAGCCCGGTAAACCGGCAGGTCCACCAAAGGATCGACGCCAGTATTGCCATGTGCATCCCGGACAGACTGATAAAGTGCGAAAGCCCCGTCCGCCGAAACGCTTCGTATGTACTGGCGTCGATTCGGCCCCTGGTCCCGAGCAAAAGTGCTTCCAGCAAACCGGCATTTTCGCTTTGCATCTGCGTGTCCGAAAACAATGCTGTATTGGCAACGGTCTTAAGTTTATATCGAAGTTTCGTTATTGTAGCCGCTGCCTCGTTCAGTACCTTCACTCCGCCCGCTGAATAATCCGACGCCCCGTACAAAACAGATTTGCGTTTCATATACCGGGCCATCTCAAACTGCCCCG
>JAIPFN010000114.1 GCA_021736615.1 Phycisphaerae bacterium
CCACACGAGCCTTAAATTCCTTACCAAAATGCCGTCTTTTTGCCATAACTCTAACCCCTACAAGAACTTAATGATGCTTTAATTATAGCACATCATACAACCTTATACCATGGTTTGATTTCTGGGGAGTATTATAAACAATATTAAAATCGTATTACAAGCAGTAAAAATGCCTATCAAACCGACTTGAGCGAGTTTTTTTAGTTGCACCAGAAGCGAGGCAGCGCACCTGTCGCATCGTAGCAAAGCGAAGAAGGGAAGGCGGAAAGGCCGTTTCCTTCATTATACATTATACAATTGTCATTATTCATTTCAAACTGACCGAATCGGTCAGTTTGAGTAATGTAAACCTGCCTGATCCAACATTCAAATACAGGCATGAAAAAAATTATTTTTTACATATTTCTGCCATTTTACTCTTGTAATTATTGGACGACTGCAATATTATCGGAAGTGGTATTTGTTCACAAGTATAGTAATGTTGTTTTTTAAGGAGACTAAATATAGGATAACAGAATACGGTGAGAGGAAAGTAAATCAATATTTTTATTTAAGGATAAGTAATATGTATTCAAAAAAGCTTGTTATTTTTATAATGTTTAGTTGTATTTCTTTCGGTGTTGCAAATTCAACCCTCTTAGCTGATCCCCAGTCGTCTATAGATATCAGTGAAGCTGTAATCGGTGACCTGTTTATCAACGGTGATTGGGATAATCCCAACAGCACTACGGATTACGATTTTGTTAATTTCCTGCCGGGAGCATCAACTTCAGGTTACATACAAATAAATGCAGGCGGCGAAGTCCACCTCTACGGCGGGACATTCGATACTGAATTCGGTGCCGCTTTTGAGGGTTTTGTTGAACTGGGTATGGCAGAAGGAGTTCTAGTTATTCACGGCACAGATTTCTGGGTAGGAGAAGAACCAGTACCGCAAGGTACGACAACTATTGATCTTAATCCGTCTACCACAACATATCCTGCCGGAATTTACGGTTTTCATAATGTTCAATGGATGCATCACGACGGAACAGTTTATAATATCTGGATGGCTGCAGACGTTCCTGTAAATCTTTCAAATGAGCCTTTCGGTGGTTCCGAGCCGGAAAACCAGGCTCCTGTTGCAAACGCCGGCGGCCCTTATACTGCCAGCTCCGTAGACGGCGGCCCTGTCGCTGTAGATCTTACAGCAGCCGCAAGCACTGACCCGGACGGTCAAGTTGTTGCATGGAATTGGGATCTTGACAATGACGGCGAATATGAAACAAGTGCTCAGATAGTAAACATCAACAGTTTCCCCGTAGGAACTTCTACTGTCGGTTTGGTAGTAGTTGACAATCTCGGCCTCCAAAGCGAACCTGTCACTACGACAGTAACAGTAACAAAATTAGATCCCGAGATAGAAGTATACCCCGCCGGTTTGACGTATGATTACGGCGATATCGAAGTTGGACTCAGCGAAACGTATGTAGTCCAGATCGTAAACTCCGGACAAGGAAACCTGAACATATCAGCTATAACTCTTACAGGCAGTGCGGATTTCCAGATTACATCCGAGCCTGATAAAATTGACGGAGTAGTTGTAATAGCTCCCGATGAAGCGGCATCCACTGACATTGAGATAACATTTACCCCGTCTACTGATGACACATTGCTCCAGGCAACCCTGACAATCACCAGCGACGATGCCGACGAACCGGCTGTCTCTGTACTATTGTCCGGTCTAGGCGTAATAGTTGAAATCCCAGTCGAACAGCAGATCGCCAACACGATAGCTTTCTTCAACCAGTCTGTTGAAGATGGAACGATCCTCGGATACGCTCCGAAAGCAAATCCCAAAACTATCGCAAACCGCTTAAAGGCAATGGGTAACATGCTAAAATCTGCTGGAAGGCTAATCGAAATCGGCGAGACACAAACAGCCATCACCCAGCTTGAGAGCATAGCCAAAAAGACAGATGGTCAAAAAAGCCCGCCCGACTTCGTAGTAGGTGACGGCGTAGCCGAGTTGAACCAGAGAGTAAACGACTTGATAGAAGCCTTATCTCAGTAAAAAAACAACAAAACCAACAAATACCAAAGGGCCGACCAAAAATCGGCCCTTCTTTTTTATAATTACTCAAACTGAGCGAAAACAGAAAGCTGCTGTGCGGTAAATTAAGTTTTATATAATATAACTGCCTGAATTTGTATCATTATTTGGCAGGAAAATACACCGCTGAAAAGGTTGAAAATTCTAAATTCTGGACATTGTCGACATTTCCCACCTATGGTTTTTGGCCGTTTTGGCCGGAAAAATTGCCCAAAAAACGTCAAAAATTTGCATTTTTTCACGTTTTTGCTCGCTTTTTGGTCACTTTTGCGAACTTTTGAGCATTTTTTGTCGGCGAAGATTCGAGGAAACTAAATTCAACAAAGGTAGTATACCTGTTTTAAGGGTACATGTTTTAAGTTCTATGAGTAAAGTTTTAATATTCTGGATTTGGTGTTTGGGTGAAATTTTTTCGGGGGAACCACAGCGGGCAGATTGTATTATAGTATATGCATAGCTGTAACACCTCTTAATGGCATAGTCAATATAAATGATAGACCAGGAAGTAATACCGCCCAGCTAAATTACCTATTCGACTTTGAATGTCGGCCGAAGTTTTAGTTTACTGCGGTAAACTTTAAACTCACATTTGAAATCGAATCGAGCTTGAGCCAGACAACAAGCTTTTTTATTCCGTCCGTATCGCGCGTTATGCCCTGCCTGAAAGACTCACCGGAAGGTATTTCATTTCCATTAACTGCGAGGCGGCATTTGGTTTCACCTGGCCAATCTTTTATAACAAAGCATGGATTATAAATCGGTGTATCTTTTGACCCATCCAAAACAAAGGAAATCGAGTTTGACTTTGCTGTAAGCCGGTATGCTCGCTCGCTTTGAATGTATCCGCTGCTCTGGCACCCCTTAATATTCTGAATCTTCGGGGGGCGATTCCAGGATTTTGCAAGGGGAATAAGACTCGTCGCCGCCTTGTCGGTAAAACCGTACATAACAAAGCTGCCTGTTCCACGTGCGCCTCCGATAGCGGCATGGGTAACACGGTCGTCAGATACAGCGTATCTGCCGTCGGAGGGATTCAGTCCGACAGGCCAGTGATTCCATGGCCCGGCGAAGGAGTCAGGTGTATGTTTCGATTGCTCGCCGCCGCCCCACTGCTGAATTTTAACCCCTTCCCGATATATAACAAAAACTTTCCAATCCGATTTGAAATTTATTACCTTTATACAGGCATCCTCGATAGGGTTGCCGGGGACATGGTTCGGCAGTTTCCACGTCAGGTCGGCACTTTGACCGTCAAGATTGGCCACCGACAAAGCCGTAAGGCTAAGATTGTCAAGACAGGTTGTGCCCGGCTGACTCAAAAACTGGGTGTCATGCCAGCCGCCTTTGGCACGGGCGACATAACGGACGCCTGCGCCGTCGGGGTAGATGGTATAATATTCGTCGGCCCAAACATCCGGGCCTGGAAAAATGTACCCTACGTCAATCGAGGGATATCGCCAATGAACGACAACACGTGCATCAGTGTTTTCTATCAGCCGCACATGACCAAACCTTCCGCGTTTGTCGGCCATATGCTCGGCACAGCCGTGCGGTCCGCCGATCTCGGAGCTTTGATCGGACATCCAACGGTTATTTTCAGTCACCCACCCGGAACCGAAATTGGTACCTTGCCAGAACACGACATTTGCCGGCAATGCATCAAAGCGGACGACAATGTCCCTGTACGCACTGGCTCTCCACAGGTCATCCCATAATTCGTGATACTTCAATGTCTTGCAGCTTGCGCCGAATTTTTCTGCCGGCTTACCTGTTACATCTCCAGGAAGAATCCTTCGGTCAAGAGTGACAGAGTTTGCCGATTCGGCAGAGGGCCGCATCTTCGAATAGGATTGACCTATATCGCCGGCGCTCAAAGCCCGGTCATAAATTTTGACCTCGTCAATTAAACCTTCAATTCCGTAAATAATCGCCAGATTGTTCTTTACCGCAAAATCACTGTGCGATACGGGGTCCGAAATTCTCTGCGGATCGCCATTTAACCCGACAAGTACATCCCTGTCCGGCAGTTCAACAGGGCCTGACGCATCAACGCGGTCGATCAGCTTGCCATCCATATAAAGCGACATGCTGCCGCTGCCGTAGACACCGGCAAGATGAACCCACCTGTATGTCGGAATTACATATTTGCTGTTAACTGTCTCTTTGTGCTCGACGACACCGCCGCCTGCCTGCTTGCCGTTGACCTTGAAAATTGGTCTGCCGTAAGGATCGATACCAAGCATATACCCTTTCATTTTCCACGGACGATAAACATATTGATCTCGATAACCATGCTTATAGGCCTCCTGCGAAATCACTTCACCGGCTGACTGATGCACAATCCCCGCATCGTTCCATGGATAGGCTCCAACAACAACCCATGCCTCTAAAGTAAGTTCATTAGTTATACGGGGAGCCTTTTCTTTTGGAAGGGTTACTTTTGAAAAGTAACCGTCAAAACCCAGAGCGGTGCCCGATATACCCGGTTTCCACAGGGTTTTGCTGCCGTCGATATTACAGCGCGTACCGTTGACATTTTCTATGGTTATATACTTGTCGGATTTTATTCTCTTGCCAAGGCCTTCATCGAATTTAAAGCATGCCGAGGGGGACCGGCCAGCAGTTTCTTTAAGTACCCTGCCCTGAACCGCCCTTTCCGGTCTTTCGGATTGACGGGCCGGTGTCAATGAATGTTCTTTAATCCCGCCGTTTGTAAGCTGAAGCTTTTGCACTATCACGTTATCGGGATTCTCAAAATCTTCCAGTCTTTTCGTGCCGGTTTTAATACTGCGTACAACCATTCCGTCAGGAGTAATAGCGAATAGTTCATGAATCTTTTCTGTTATTACAATGCTTTGAGGATCAGGGACATGGCACCAATGGATAAGAATCTGGTCAGGTTCGTTCTTGATGATACGCACATAAGAGCAGAGGCACATCGGGTCAGGTTTGCAATCGACGAGAGGTTTTAAAGGATATTTGCCGTTGGGAGTCTCCAGGCATGGAAGATAGCAAGTCTCCCTGCCGAATACAAGTTTTCTGTTGTCGTCCAAATGAACCACTATGTCCGCATATTTGCCGGTTATGGCAGTATCAGGAATCCTGCGCTCTCTTATGTCAAGTTTGCCTTTATTGTGAAACGGAACATTCATATGAACCTCAGTAAGAGGTATCTTATAATCCAGCCTTGTATAATAAGCATAAAAGCCCGAGTCTTTGGCTTCGGACAAAACAGCCGAATACATCACAACCATAAACATCAATATAATTGACTTTTTCAAAGCAAACTCCTTTCAAAAGTTAATGTTCTTGAAAACTTACCTCTTTTCTTTTCATTTTCCCCTGCTCTTTCTTTTTTTCTCCAAAACATCTTTTGATGCTGCAACTAACTATGTCATATAATCACTGCTTTAAGCATTAACAAAGAAGTTTGGTACCGGTGTTTACTTTTTTGCAAACAGCAGAACGCCAGCGTTACGATGCTCATGTGCCTAAGACTTTGATCGACTCGAATTATTAAAGGCTCCAGGAGTTTTTTAATTTCCCGGAGCCTTTTAATTTTCCTGCATTACTAATTTGATATTTACCAGGATTTACCGCCAGGTACGGCTGTGCCGGATTTAATTTACCGGTTTGAGCGTGAAGTCCCTGATGGTCAATCCTTTTAGACTTTCGTGATCGCGTGAGAAGGTCAGTACATTCCTGCCCTGGGCAAGGGCGATCTCTACCGGCTGAGTCTTATCCCACATGCCTACAGTATAAGGCAGAGCGATGTCAACCGGGTTGCTCGCGTTAGCCTTGACCGTAAGGTGCTGCTTCCAGCTCGGTGTTACCACCCGTGCGGTAAGTGCGTACTTGCCGGCTTTAGGTGCATCGAAGGTGTATTCGAAAGTCTGCGATCCACCGGTACGGCTGTAATGCAGCTGCTTGCCGCCGAGGTTGCTCGGCATGAAGATGAGCTTGCCGGTACTCTTGGTGGGCTTGCTGGTAGCTGCTGCGGGAATGGTGATCGTGCCGTCTCTGCCGACGGAGATAGTTTTGTCGGCTTTGGTTATAGCAGTCTTGATAATGTCAACCTTTTCCTTGGTCTCATTGGCCTCGCCAATGTCCGTACCTACTGCTGCAAGCGTTTTGGACTTTGCCTGTTCAATGATCGCACGCTGACGGTTGAGCGATAAACTGTCCCACATCCCGGAATCCTGAACAGTACCTGCCGTCTTAGCACGCCATACCTGCATATAAGGCTTGCCGGTCATCCTTGCCTGTGTTAGAGCCAGGAAAAGAGTATCGGGTTTTCGACCTCGAGTGACTGATTCGGGTTCGCTGACCCAGCCTTGACCCCAGCCGGCGCCAAGACAGATCACCCAGCCGTCGGGTGTCCAGTGTACCAGTGTGGCATGACCGGGCTGTGGACGAGCGGTTGTAGGTATACCGAAAGAACGCAGGATGAAACGTCCGAAGAACGCGCGCCGTCCGCAGACTCCGCCGTTCTTCAGAATATTCTGGAAAAACTGCAGATCGTCCTGGTCGTATTTGTTGTCTCCCGACCCGTACTTGATTTCGCTTCTGACCGACTCGACATAACGCCAGCGATAGTCTTTCTTTGAAATCTGGTCCGGGCGATAATTGGCGAGCATCTGACGACCCCAGGTAAGAATCTCATCCGGTTCTTCGCCATTAACGACCATGCGGTAGTCCCATACGCTCAGAACCTTAAACGCCGGATCCAGTTCGCCGTTGAGGTAGGCCTTTTCGAAATGCAGGTAGCGGTTTACCGGGTCCACCGTTGCCGGAGCGTCGGTTCTGGCAACGGCGTTACGCTGTTTGATCGGTATTGCGTGCTCAAGGCTGGTGCCCAGTGCCAGTTTCTGCAGAACACCGCTCTTTGCCTTGCTGCTTGCCTTCTGAATGTCGGTATAGATTTTCATTGCCTGACCGTACTTGCCCGCCTTGGCACCGCCGGCGACAGCGATCTGGATCATCAGATCATCATCGGCCAGGAGTTTATTGATCAGTTCCCTCTGGGCAATTCCCTGCTGAGCAAATTCTGCCAGGCCGGCAGGTGTCGCTTCGGTCATGATCTGGTGTTTCGCCAGTTTCGCGTCAAGTTTGTCGCCGGCAAGGAAAGCATCTATGCCGAGTTCGCCGGCCGCTTTCAGCGAGTTGTCCTTGGCGGTGGCCAGATTCTCTTTGGCTGCCTCAAGCTGTCTGTCCCACTTCGGCTTTTGACTCATCGCATTGTCCAAAAATGCCTGACGCTCCTTAAGCGCGTCAAGACCATCCTGACGATTCTTCTGCCATTTGGCCAGCTCTTTCTGGGCTGCATCGCGTTCGGCTGGTGTTTTAGCTTTCTTGAGTATTGCTTTGGTATTTGCGATACCCTTGTCAGCACCGCCGATCCATTTGCCCTTGGCATGAGCGACCAAACCTTGCCCCTTTAAGATCTGCCCCATGTTATCCTGGGCGGCTTTAAGCGCCGCCTCGGCAGCCTTTTCGGCTTCAAGGGCCTTTAGATATGCAGAATTCTTCTGCTCGTCGATCTTCGGCAAGGCTTTGACAATTTCAGCCTTGAGAGAATTGAGTTGATCCGAATAGGCGGCGAGCAGCTTTTCGCCCACTTGCGTCAATGTCGCCGACACAGGCTTAGCCTTTTTCGCTGCCGTAGCACTTGAAATACAAATTGCCATTACGGCAAGAACTGCCAACTTTGCTATCTGCTTTTTCATAATTTACCCTTTCTTGCGTTCACTATGAACGACACTTTCCTTGTTTAACTGTTAAATTACCTACTCAAACTGACCGATTGGCCAGTTTGAAATGAATAATGATTATTGTATAATGTATAATGAACGATTCGGCCTTGCGGCCGAGGCTATTTTATTTAAAAAATATAAATTGCGTAACACTTTTAATTGTAATGTTTTACGTCAATATTCAAGCTGATTTCGGTCAGTTTGAGTTACCTATCAAATAAGTTATATCCGAACTTATTTGTCAAAACGGGCCGCATGGAAGCTTTATTGCAAAAAACAACCGGAAAGGCAGTAGATTTTTTTATAACGGTTAATATGAGTAATTAAATTTATATATTTGATTTTATCTGGACTGGAATAACTAAATATCCGCAGTACTAAAGGCGATTGCTTTGGTTCATTTATTTGGTTTATTCGGAACTCAAAATAGCGTTTTTATGGTAAAATCAAAGATTTTCTCGTAATGCAAATGCTTTAGTACCGAACATTTGTCAATTTTACCTTTATTTCGCGTAGTTTATTTCTGATTCCAGATCAAACCCGTAATGACAACATTTTGAATCAAATTTAATTAAAAAACATGCCCTTGCGGCGGTGCGGTTCTTTTTGTCCCAAAATATTGTTGCTCAGGGTGATATTTCCGGACATTAATTTAAGTGGTGACTTGACATATTTAGTTGGGAATGTTAAATTGCGTTTTCATGGCTGTTTTGATCAGCTCGGGAGTTATTTTGGGACAACTCTATGAATTTCGGCAGGATGCCGACATTACGGAACTATGCCGGCTTGAAGCCGGTGGTATATTATATACAATTAGGGTTTATTTATGGCGCAGGTTACACTTCCTGACGGTACGATTATTGAAGCACCGGATGGCACCACCGTACAGGGTATTGCAGAGCAGATCGGGGCAGGTCTTGCCAGAGTTGCTATTGCCGGTGAGATTGACGGCGTGCGTGTTGATCTTTCGACGCCGGTAAACGGCGAGGTCGCTCTTAAAATAATCACAGCTAAAAACGAAGAGGGTTTGGAGATCATCCGTCACAGCTGCGGGCATATCATGGCTGAGGCCATTTGCAGTATCTGGCCCGAGGCAAAACTGGTTTACGGCCCTACCGTTCGGGACGGGTTCTACTATGACATCGACCTTGCAGAGGCGATCACGCCCGAAGATTTCGGTAAAATCGAAGCGAAGATGACCGAGATCATCAAAGCCGACAAACCCTTCGAACGTAAAGAGATCGGCAGAGACGAAGCACTTGAACGCGTATCCGGCAGCGCGTACAAAACAGATAATATCGAACGTGCTGACGGCGATGTTCTGAGCTTTTACTCGCAGGGAGATTTTGAGGATCTTTGCCGCGGGCCGCATGTGCCGAGTACCGGTAAGATCGACCCTAAGGCTGTAAAGATCATGAGCGTCGCGGGCGCCTACTGGCACGGAGACGCGTCCAAACAGATGCTGCAGCGTGTTTACGGTACAGCGTGGGCCAATAAGAAAGACCTTAATGCTTATATAACACGTCTGGAAGAGGCGAAGAAACGCGACCACAGGGTTCTGGGCAAACAGATGGATTTGTTCAGCTTCCATAACGAAGGTCCGGGTTTCGCGTTCCTGCATCCTAAGGGAATGGTTATCTGGAACGAGACTATTGATTACTGGCGGAGCGTTCATACCAAGTATGGTTACGGCGAAGTAAAGACTCCGATCATTCTCGACCAGGGGCTTTGGAAAAAGAGCGGTCACTGGGACAATTATAAAGAGAATATGTATTTCACATCGGTTGACGATGTGGACTATGCTATCAAGCCGATGAACTGTCCGGGGGGGCTTTTGGTCTACAAGGCCAACAAGCACTCGTACAGGGAGTTTCCGATCCGTATGGCCGAACTTGGGCTTGTGCATCGATATGAGTCCAGCGGTCAACTGCACGGGCTTGTCAGGGTAAGGCAGTTTACGCAGGACGATGCTCATATATTCTGCATGCCGGATCAGATCGAAAGCGAGATCATCGGGGTTATCGAACTGGTGCAGGAGCTTTATTCGGCGTTCGGGTTTACGGATTATCATATTGAGCTTTCGACACAGCCGGAAAAACATATCGGCTCGGATGAGATATGGGAGACGGCGACGGAGGCTCTTCGGGGTGCTCTGGTAGCTAAGGGGCTTAAATTCCAGGTCAACGAAGGTGACGGTGCTTTTTATGGACCTAAAATCGACTTCCATATTGAAGATTGCTTGCAGAGATCGTGGCAGCTTGGTACTATCCAGCTTGATTTTTCCATGCCGGAACGGTTTGAACTGGTCTATACCGACAAAGACAATACAGAAAAGACGCCGGTAATGATCCACCGGGCGATCCTTGGTTCGCTGGAGCGGTTTATGGGGATACTTATCGAGCATTTTGGCGGGAATATGCCGCTTTGGCTGGCCCCGGAACAGATGCGGGTGCTGCCTATCAGCGATAAAACGGCTGATTACGCCGATGAGATATATAAAAAACTCAGAGAGGCCGGAATGCGATGTACGGTCGATTGCTCGCCCGAGAAGATCGGGGCGAAAATCGCAAAGGCGCACGGCGATAAGGTCGGGTATATGCTCGTCGCCGGCCCGCAGGAAGCCGAAAACGGCACTGTAAGCGTCAGGATGAGGGGCAGTAAAGACAGCAAGACCGTGAAAATTGACGAATTTATCGAAACTGCAAAGGGTAAGATTGCCGATAAAGCGTTAGAATTGGAATTTTGAGTCAAACCGGCTATTTTGCCGATTTATGATTCCAGATGCAAGAAAAACAAGGTTACTTCCGTCTTCGCTTTGCTGCGACGCGATGGGGAAGTAAATAATACAGTTTTAGAGTTTATTAAGAAAGATCAGGTGATAACCAATTAGTAAGAAACATTTGAGAATTAATGATAGTATTCGAGTCACGCCAATTAGGCTGATCGACGATGAAAATAACCAGGTTGGCGTTATTGAGACCCATAAGGGCATCGCGATGGCTCGTGAAAAGGGGCTGGATCTTGTAGAGGTTTCCCCCACTGCCGAACCGCCGGTTTGCCGGATCATGGATTTTGGCAAGTGGCTCTACGAGCAAAAACGCAAAAATAAACAATCTACAAAAAAACAGCATACCGTGGTGCTGAAGGAGATCAGGCTAAGGCCCAAAATTGACCAGCATGACCTTGCGATTAAGGTCAACCACGCTATCAAGTTCATTGAAAAGGGACATAAGGTTCAGTTTACGATGCTGTTCAGGGGACGTGAGATGATGTTCGTTAACCGCGGATATGAGATCATGGAAGAGGTTCTTGAGACGATGGAAGAATGCGCAAAACTCGAACGTGCCGCTAAAATGCTCGGAAGACGAATGACAATGGTAGTCAATGCAAAATAGCGGGTATGCCACCCTGCAATATGTATTGTCGAGCATTTTTGATTTTTATCTCGGATAGTTTGCTTTACAGCGGATAAATTTTCGTGTATACTTTAAAGTCCGGGCTCACTTGAGTCTGGTCTGACATCCCGACATTAATTGTCGGCGTATCGAAGTATTCAGGTCTCGGAGGCCTGAATGATCGCAATTATTTTTTATTGGGGTAATGAGCATGAACAGAAAAGGTTTTACATTAATCGAACTTCTGGTAGTTATCGCAATTATCGCCCTGCTGCTTGCCATCCTGATGCCGTCACTTAACATTGCCAAGCGAAAAGCACAGGGTTTAATCTGTCTTACCAACCTGAACACCCTCTCTAAATCATGGTATATGTATACTATGGACAATGACAGCCTGGTTCCATCTCCTGATACGCCTGTTGATCCCAGTCCTAGATCTAGTTGGGCATGCCGGCCGCAGACTGAAAGCGGCGTTGATAAAGCCGGAAATGCAAATTTGGAGGAAATGTTTTTTGGTATCAAGCGAGGTGTTCTGTATCCCTATGTGGAGTCACCAAAAGTTTATCATTGCATCGGCGATAAACGATCCAGCAAACCGGCCCTAAAAGCCAACGGCCTCGGAGGATACCGGAGCTACTCAATGCCAGGTTCTATGACTAACCCGATAAAAAAACAAACTCAGATAGTTTCCCCTGATTGCATGTATGTCTTTATCGAAGAAATGGATGGAAGGGGTTATAATATGAACTCCTGGATAATTAATACGACTAGTCAGAAGTGGATCGATCCAATATCAATCTGGCACGGCAAATCCAGTACCCTTGGCTTTGCTGACGGACATGCGGAAAGCCATAAGTGGTATGGCAAAGGTACTATAGAGATGGCTGAAAATCAAACGTTCTACTATACTCCAACGTCGCCTGAGGAGATTGCAGACTTTTTGTTTATGCAAAAGGGATACCCTCATAAAAGGCAGTAAGAGCACCGAAAGCAGAAAAACTCATAAATCCAGCCGCAAGACATAAAAATTTCAAAAAAGATTGAAATTCTTCTTGAAATCGAACGGGAAAGCAGATATTTTATTGGATTCTTGATTGGTTCTCACATTCAGTTATCAATCTTCGGGAGATTAGCTCAGCTGGCAGAGCAGCTGACTCTTAATCAGCGGGTCGCGGGTTCGATTCCCTCATCGCCCACTAATTTAACCTCTTGCAGCTAACACAGTTGTAAGAGGTTATTTTTTTGTCTACCCAGATCAAATAATCGTTTCCAGACTTTCTCCTGGATAATATGCCTGTATAACGATTAAGTATGGTTGATCCGTTGTGAAGAGTTATCTATTTTGCATACGGAGCTAACGGGTAAATCTTCCATATCGTAATCATTAGCCCCAAGTTTTTCGATTAAGTCACAATGAGTTCTGACCTGTTCTCTTGCGAGATATTCATGGATCCTGGTCTGAACGATCTCGACGGATAACTGGCTTATCAAAGCAGCGTCTCCATGATCGAAATTCAATTTTGATTTTTCACCCCTGCCTGTGTAGTAAGCGATTCTGACGGCCCTGACGGCAAAATCATCAAGCCCGGATACAAACCGGGCGGCCCCCTCCAGGCTTATGCGGGCGTGATTCTGATATTGAGACAAAATTTTATCGCTGAAAATTTTCTTGCCGACCAGATCGCTCATCTCGGCGATATCATCCTTTGGTTTTTGACGCAGTAGCCCGGCGGCGTACTCGACATCAAATCCTAGCCTTAGCCTCAAGGCCCGCAAATAATCGGCCTCGAAGCAATTATAGACATGACTTTTGAGCCTGGCACTGTCCCAAAATATCTGCGTCCGGATATTGTCCCGGTCGGCGAGAATAATATTTAAAACATCCAGGCCATAGGTTTCTGCGATCTGCCGCTTAAGCTGATCTGTCATCCATATAAACGGCTGAGCGTCGAAAGCATGTTTGTACAGTTTAGAGTTTATACCGTTCATCCCTTTGCCGGCCATCATATATAATTTATTCCTGGTCAGGTTCCTTAAAACATCATTTCCAAAGCCCTTTAAAATACACTTTAAGGCGGGTATAAGCGGAAGGTTTGCTTTTCGTACAGCCGACCTTAAAAACCTGTTCGAGACATATTCCTTTGAAAGTTTACTCTCGAAAATTTCCCAGTTGCGGTATGTCTCGATCTGTGAAAGGTCGAATCCGATACGAATCTTTTGCTCCATCTGGGGCATTGCTTCATTGAACGCGTATACAACGGACTCAACAAAACCCTCCTTAGAGGATTCTATTCCGGAAGAGAGGGGATTGGCAACTTCGATATGACGAACCAGTTTATCAACGCCCTCCTGCCGGTTAAGCAGGTCTACGCCATACCTGGCCAGACACTCGTCAGGCAGGCCAATGATCGCCGAGGTAAGCTTGGTTCTGCATTTTGAGAGATATTCGACTTCCTGCTTTCTGGACTCAGCGCCGCCGTTAGCGAGCAGGGATTCGTACTGTCCTACCCTGTCCCACAAGTCCTGGGCCTGTTTTCTGGTTGCCTGAGGAGTTTGCTTGATCTCTCGAACTTCACAAATTGAATTCGCCTCGGCGGCGGCTCGGTCGGCACCGCTTAGCAATTTGGCGGCGTAACGCATAGACCCGCCAAGGCCAAAAGTAACCGATGCAGCCAATACAGGCGCCGTGGCCATATCGAATTTGCTGAAAGGAATTTGATACCCGAAAAGATTATCACCGAGTATGTCGGCAAGTGCCGCACCAAGGGCGATGATCGTCGCCAATGAGGTAAAGCGCTTGCCTCTCCTGGTCAGCCACGTACCGGCAAACGAGAATATTTCGGAAAGCCCAACAACCCTTCTAATCGCAGAGTTTATCATAGTAGAATACTCAATCTGACCAAACGGTCTGCTTGAAATGTATAATGATCATTTTATATTGTATAACACTCTTGTCCCAGATAAAGCTTTGGTCAGGAGTGCGTAAGTAGTAAGTCGTGAGTCGTAAGTCGGAATATTGGCAAATTTTGCTTTATTTGGGGTGTTTTGTTGGTTTTGAAAGATTTTTTAGGACAGAATTATAATGTAACCTGTTTTTGAACCTTGCAAAACCTGCCTTAAGAGTATTGATTTTATGCATTTAAGCTGCTTTCTTATTGAAAAACTAAATTGTCTTGGACAGCAATGATTGTATAATTATTAATTCTGTATTATCAATCTGACTTAGCGGCCAGTTCAGGGGACTCGTCTTCGATGACAACTCGGAAACCGACATTGTAGACTCGCTGCCACTGCCGATATCCCCAGCGAGCGCTTGATGTGGCGGTCTTTGGACGATCATGCCAACTGCCGCCGCGAACTGTCCTCTTAACGCCGGTCGCAGTCGTATCGTTGCGGCCGTCAGCATCATTATAAGGATACGGTCTGTAAGCCGAACGCGTCCACTCGGCAACATTGCCGATAATATTCTTTAGACCGAATGCGTTTGGCATATACTTATCAACAGGTGCCAGATGAAGCACGCCGTCGTTTACATTGTCAACCTTCGGTACGTAATCCAGGTACTGGTTTGGATTTTTGACAGGTTTGGGATCGACGCCCATTACAGCTAGCTCGCCGATCTTCTGATCGGCGAGATTGGCATACTGAGAAAAATCGGATTTTGTATCGCCGAAGAACAACGGAGAATCTGTGCCGGCGCGTGCGGCCCATTCCCACTGTGCTTCGGTCGGCAGCATAACCTTGCGGCCAGTCTTTCTCGAGAGCCAATTACAAAACGCCATCGCCTTTTCCCATGAAACACGAATCGCCGGCAAATCATCAGACGCATCCATGTCGTAACCGGGCCTGACCTGATCCTTATAGTGCATGTCGTAGATGTCGTTTTTGTGGTCCGGGTCGAACGCATGAAACTGCTTGAGACTGACTTCAGTGGTACCCAGCCAGAATGGTTTGTCGATCTCGACTTTTGCCATCGGTTGTTCGGCTGGAGTTTCATCGACAGATCCCATAGCGAAAGTACCTGCGCCGATTTTGACCAGATCCATGGTGACTCCGTCGCCGAGCTTGATAGTTTCTGTTGTTCCGCCGGCCAATCGCGCGTCTCCGCCGGCAATAGGGAAACCTTCAACCTTAACAGGAGCGGTCTTCTTTGGCGGCTGGGGCTTAACAAAGGTTTCTGTTCTCTGATACTTGAAGTTTTTAAGCGGTGTCTCATAGTCACCCTTATAACAGGCGTATTTTTGCCTCAGCTCATACCGGCGGGTCATGTGGACTTCGCCGATCGAAGCTCTTTTGTGTGACGGATGCGACCAGCTATTTTTGAACGGTGCATTCAAGTCGATCCATGTAACAAGCCTGTCCATAGCATCAGTATCAAGCTTTACGCCCTTATGACCCTTTTTTAGCATTTGGATCAGTTCTGACGTATCGGCATGGAACTCCAGGGGAAGAAGGCCTGTGTAGTCGCCCTCGGGACCATTGCGGCGTACGTATGGGTGCAAGCTGTAATATGAGGTCGATCCGCCTCCGTTTCTGAGGGCGGCGGGGTCTTGAATTATTGCCGTGTCAGCAAAGTCTGGGCGGCCTTGCTTGCCATCGTGACAGCCTACGCAGTATTTGTCAAGGACGGGCTGGATTTCCTGCAGGAAACCGAACCCGCGAGGCTCGCCCTTCCATGGTTTAATTTTCGCAGGCCCTTTGCGTGCAGCTATCGACAAATGGCTTGACGGGGCGTCGTTCTGGTTTTCGTGGCAGCCGATACAACTGACTACCTCACCGGGCATCGCCGTCAGCCAGCTTCGCATCAACTGAAGTGCCTGTCCGTTCTCATCAAGCGGCTGCAGCGAGATCGGGCTGTTAGCAGGTATCTTAAACATCGCAGAACCGTCCTTCTCTACAGGGACAGTACCGAGCAGGATCTTAACGTCCCAGCCGGCCTCCATACCCATGGCGTAATGACCGCCCATATTGCGAGGGCTGTACTCGTACCGGAAAACGCGAAGCGACTTAACAGAACCGCGTGGGACGCCTTCCATGCCCCGGCCCTTGTAGATGTCGGAGATGAAGGCCGTCGCTTCCTTTTCGCCGTCTATAACACGGTCGGGGATTACCGGCGGACGCGTTTGTTTGGCAAGCAGGACAGGTTCGCAATACGAATATACATCCGAAAGTTTGATCGGGACGATGTTATCGAAAATATCAACGAGGTACAACCCGCCATTTTCACGGGTAACAAGAACATAGTCCTCGCTCAACGGTCTGGTATCAACGAATCGGACATCTACCCCGGGTCTGTTTGCAAGCCTGTCAATGATCGGAGTCTCGGCAGGTTTGTTGTAACCCGGCAATTCCTGGATGACACCGGCTGATTCTTTTCTGCCGCGGTTTACATCAAACTTAAATATTTCACCGCAACGCCTGGAGCCATGATGGCCGGTAACGATCCCGAAGAACCTGCTGGAACTGCCCGGAACGGGCCTGGCATAAAACAGGCTGTTCGGCCAGTAAGAGTTCGATCCGTAATATTCCTTCTGATCGGTACCGTCGGGATTCATGTGCATAAGAACCCGGCTGTAATAATGCGCCGAATCGGTATACTCCCATCGCAAAAACATCACCCTGCCGTTGGCAAGCATCGTCGGATGCCAGTTATTATCCTGGTCATAACACAAACGCCGAACCTTATCGGCTTTTCTGTCGAGCAGATGCAGATTGCCCACATAATCGCTACCGCCGACACAGGGAACACCCTGGTAACCGGAACTGTTGACAAACATCACGCGGTCGTCAGCGGTGTAGCACGCATCGTAGCTGTCGGTATCTTCCGGCATAAGAGCCGTAACACTTTTGACAGAGTTGTCCTTGAGATCAAGCTCGTAGATATTCCAGTTGTTGATTTTCTCATCGGCAGCCTTTGCCGAAGTAAACAACAATTTATCGGCATCAAAATAAAGGTTCATTCGCCCTATCCATTGGTCATGGTCAAAGAGAACTCTTTCCTGGTCGCTGCTTGATGAGTCTACAGGCAATGCAACGATCTGAGCGACTTTTTCGCGGGACCTGAGCGAACTTAAACCCTGCCAGTTCGCCGGGTAGTCACTGCCCCAGTTTGATTTCCAGCTAATACCAGGTG
>JAIPFN010000115.1 GCA_021736615.1 Phycisphaerae bacterium
AGACGATGGAACAACACCAGATTCAACCTCCCAAATTCGGGAATGTTCTGATTGTTTAAGAATTATTAGTGAATGTAATACTGTAACCTGTCCCAACTGCGGCCATATCTTCTGTCTGCCTTGCACGATTTTGGGAATGTTCAATAATCAGAAGGAGCGAATTTGTAAAGACTGCGATATTAATCTCAATGGAGACTGCTTTGACAAAATAAATAGGTGGTTTGAAAAAATAGAACAAAAAAGACTTAGGTAAGAAGTCAAAAAAATGTCTAACTTCACAACAGGACAAATTAAGCAAGTAATGCAAGACCCAAAACTGAGGGCACAGGACTGTCCCCAGTTAATGATGATTGCGAATCATTTGTTGATAAATCCCAATGATGATTATCTTCAGGAATGTTTTATCCAAATGGTAAGAGGCAGAGCTGAAATCGTAGGCCAGGCGGGTCCATTATACTTAAACTGTCCGCCTAAAGGTGCGATATTGACTGAAGGACCTGCGGTAGGAGTTGGGATACTGCAAACTGGCGATACTTTTCCATTTCCTTGTAATAGAGCTTCTGCCGGTACAATAGTTACAGGATTGCCAGGAAGCTGCAAAACCACACTTGCCATGATAATTCTTATTCAGCTTATTCTCTCAGGAGTACAGGCAATAGTTTGGGATATTAAGGCCACCTGGCGCAAACTTCTTTCTTTTCCTCCCCTTGCTGAACGGGTAATTGTTTTCTCTATACATGATATTATTGTGGCCCTTCTTCAACCGCCACCTGGCACGGGCCAACACGAATGGACGAATCGATTTGTAAAAGTTTTTGCTCAAGCTTATGCCAGGATAAGTGCCCAGAGAATACTGAGGCAGGTCATAGACGAACTGCTTGCGTTTTGCCCACCAGGATGCTGGCCTACTCCAAAAATGATGATAGAGAGGTTAAAAAAACTTCAACTTAAAAACTTTCGGGAGAAGGAGTACATATCAAGCATACTCTGGACTTTGATTGATTTGGACAATCATTTTCCAAATTCTTTTGAATTTACATCTTCAAATTTCCTTGAAAACCTATACGACATGCCGGGCAAGCTTATTATTATCGAAGATGAGGGGCTCCCGGTTCAACACTGGAACTTTTTGATAAGCCTGTTCAATGAATGGATCTTGACCTATCGGAAGAATAACCATCAATCCAGAAACTTCGACATCGTTCATGTGGCTGAAGATTCCAGCTCACTGCTTGATGCTGCAAATGACAGAAGTACCCCGGGGGGAGTCTCTTTGATGGCTCAAAATCTAAACCTGTGCAGGGAGATGAGAATAGGCAACTTTCTGATTTGCCACAGTTTGAAAGAGGTGAGCCCCAAGATCCTTGCCAACATAGAATCATATTTTCTGTGCAGTCTTCGCGGTGATGACCCTCGGCTTGCTCAGCAACTGCTCGGCATATCTCGAGAGCAAACCGAGTTCATGAGAACAAACCCCAGAGGAACTGCATGCTCTCTTGTACCGGCTATCTGGCCTTTGCCGGTATTAATCAATTATCCCAGGCTACCAGAGATGTGATAATGACAACATTTAATAATGATATTAAAGATAAATTCCTCCAAAGCATCCGCTTTGTGGAGTGCCCGACCTTATATCTGCCTGATGCAAGAACCGCGGTATCAAGCGGTACCAAGCCATCCTCTAAAAGTGGTGAAGACTTATCAATTAAGGCCCTTACATTGCTTGCAGTACCTATACCGCCACGAATCACTGATTTGTATGAAATGTTAAATATAAACCGCACCAAAGGCTCGAGGCTTATTAAAAACCTTATCAACTCAGGCTTTATTATTCAACATCAATATCATCCCAGCAGGGCCGGTGGAAGCATCAAACTTCTCGAAATAACCCCAACAGGCTGGCAGAAGCTAAAACCCTTAGGCATTGATCCACCTTCAAAACTAATCCAAGGAAGTTGGGAGCATAATCTTTGTGGTGCTGTACTGAGTGTTATCGGCAAGCAGCAAAAATACAAAGTCTTATATGAAGTGCCTGTCGGTCCTGAAAAGACCGTACGCATAGATGTAATATGGGAAAATGAAGATGGAAAGCGAATCTACTGGCAGTGCGGAGTAAGTTCCCATCAACGAGAAGCCCAGTCTATTATCAAGGCTTTAGAAGTGCCTGCAATTAGGTCGGGTCAGCTTGCCTTGCTTTGTAAAAACAAAAACTTCGGCAATCAGGTCAGCAAGCTTTTAAATGCTAAAAGCAAATATGTATCAATCAAATTGATAAGCGATGCACTTGATCACTATTACAAGAAAACAGGTGAGAGCCTGTTATGAAACACAGGGACATAAACAGTCAAGGCCCCAAACAGCCATCTCCATACCAGAGGTTGTCAAAAGGTCATAAGTAAATGAAACCATTAGTAATATTTGAAAGGAATTGATCATGAGAATTTTTGCAGGTGGCAGAGAAATTGAAATACCTACAGATTCGGAAGGTAATGCAGATGTCGAGGAAATAAGACGGGTTGTTAATATACGTGAGAATCGGATGCCAATTATTCAACGGAATACTGGCGAAAACTTTATAGTACCAACGAATGGGCAAATAAAACTTAATCCATATGATAGGTTTTTGGATGCCCCTATAGCAAAGAGAGGTTGATATGAATCGCAATAGACTCTTATCTGATATTAAAAGGCTATCGTGCGTTTATCCAGTGGCTGTAGATGATAATTTGGAGAGTTTGATTATTCGCGATTTTAACTTGCCGCCGGGATATAACTGTAACTATGTTTCAGTTTTGTTAATGCTGCCGTCGGATTACCCTGAAAGTCCTCCCGGAACTGGAGATTCTAAAGTTTATTTGCCAAATGGTTTACTTTTTAAGGGTGAAATACCAGCTGATTACCACGAAAATAATGGACCAGATGATGACTGGGCATGGTGGTGTTATGAAGATATAGAATGGGATTTATGTAAGGATGATCTGATTACTTTTTTCGAGTTGCTAAGAGCGCATATGACAAATCCTGAAGATGATGACTGGAATCCAATTAATACATTAATCAACCTTGATAATTACCAGCCTCCGATTAGTCCACTTATCAACTTCCAAGATGATCTCCTGCATTCTATATATCAACATACCAACTCTGAGAAAAATATGCAGTATCTAAATTACAGACTTACAGATGTTGGTAATTCTGATTTAAACCTTTTTGAATCACTTTTTCGAAAGAGAGATGAACTATGATTAAATTTAAAATAATTGAATGGTTGACGACTATTTGCTCTCGCCTACTGAAGTCGCAACTTGTAACAGCATGCAAAAACACTGTTACAACAATAATAAACTCTGTAGTTTCATTTTGCCACCACTACTGGTCATGTTTTAATCGTATCATTGACAAATTGTTCCAGGATTATAAGTCAGGAGAATTAAACCTTCTGCCTACCGTTGAATATATTATCAGATTCTCACAGAAAGACTTTAATGCTCTTAAAGAACATTTGTTGTCAGCAGGCAACCTCGAAAGCCAGGCCTTTGCGCTTTGCTCAAAGGCTAAAGGGGCAGCATTTGAAATACTTATCTGCGACAAATTAATTTTGCCTGATGCTATTGACCTTAGAAATCAGTCACAGGCTTCAGTAGAACCATCACAGGAGCATCAAGCGATTGTCTATGGTCTTGCCTGTGAACTTGGATTGTGTGTTGTAGATATACATACACATCCCTTTAGTAGAATTGCCAGATTTAGCCCTATTGATAACTATCATGGAGAAAAAAATGCCAGATACCTTGCAAACAATTTCCCTGAAAACTCAATGATGGGAATGATAGTTTTTGGTGGTGACCTTGAACATTTTGATGCCCAAATATGGAACAGTGAAGAAGCGATTTTTGAACCTGTTCAGAGATTGGAGATATTAGGCTATCCAACCACCATATTAGATAGCTCCGAGATTGTAAAAACTCCTCATGATAAGTTTTTTGCCCGACACCAAACCATACCTGGCTGGAAACAAGGTACGCTGGAACGATTAAAGGTGTTTGTATGTGGACTTGGGGGTAACGGCTCACTGGTCTTTGAAAGCTTAGTGAATTTAGGGGTAGGTAAATATGGCTGGATTAAAGCTTGCGATCCTGATGTTGTTGAACCCTCTAACTTGCCCAGAATACCTTATGCTTTCCCCAGGGACATAGGTAAGCCCAAGGCAGAAATATCACAAGTATATGCAGATAATAAAGGCCAAGGCCTCAAAGTTTATTGCTACCATGATTCAATAGAGAGCGATTGGATTAAACAGCAAGCCAAAGAAGCAAATGTTATCATCAGCGCCGTAGATAATGATGGGGCAAGAAAAATAATCAATAGTTTGGCTGCACGTTACATGATTCCGTGTATTGATCTTGGAACTGAAATCATACTCGAAGAATCATCTTATGAATCAATAGGGCAAGTACAAGTATTTATTCCATGCAAAACCGGATGTTTCATGTGTTCAGGTGCCATTGATCCTTCTCAGGCAGCTTTGGATTTATTGACAGAACAGGGGCAACAGGAACATGCTGACATTGGCTATATCAGAGGCACAAACGAAACCCCTACGCCTTCAGTATTGCATCTAAATGGCGTAGTGAGTCATTTAGGAATATCACATTTCCTTAGGATGGTCTTTGGTGATTCCATTGATGGCAAAGAATATGTGCATTATGACCGTCAAAGATCCCGACTCATTACTGCGGCAATCAAGCCTTCATTAGATTGTCCAATATGTGGGAGGGATGGATACTTAGGTGCTGGGGATATAAAAGAAAATGAAAAACTATGCCTTAATGACATCAAGGATAGCAACATCACCCTCATTAATGGTGATATAAAAAATGATGAATAATAAACTGGAAAAATATCATTGGATTGAGTTAGCAGCCATGACAGCTGATGGCAAAATGGCAAGGGGCGAATATGTTCGCATTGATGATACCAATGCAATTAACGCCTGGAGAGAAAAATTCACAAACCGTGATGTATTCACCTCTGTTTGCAGTTACGCCAAACCTAACCACACATCAGAATTCATCGTGCCTGTATTCTTTGATATTGATTGTCCAACCGACCTCAAAGCAGCACAAGAAAGTACACTTACACTTTGCATTATGCTCATGGACAGAATATCTGTCCCCCAGGAAAGTTTGGATATTTATTTCAGCGGCAATAAAGGCTTCCATGTCCTTGTGCCATGCAAGGTTTTTGATGCGTTTTATTCACCGCACATATTAACTCTTTATAAGGCAATGGCCCAAAAGGCCCAACAGTACGGCGTTCATTTCATCGATAACACTGTTTATACCAACCGCCGCATATGGCGAATGGCAAATTCCATCAATACAAAGTCAGGTCTTTTCAAAATACCCTTCACCTTTGAAGAACTTCGGGATATGGGTATTACAAGCATTCAGGATTTGGCTCGATCTCCACGACCCGAGGATTCATTTGCGATATCGAAAACCTTCGTACAAACCGCACAATGGTATAACAAAATAATCAATTATTTTGAAAATCAGTCAGAGAAATCTCAAGACCCTTCAAAAAAGATTAACCAGGAATTTAAAAATGGCTGGCGTATACTGCCATGTATAAAAGAAATACAACAGACCACTCTAACCGATGGCAGCCGTCATCATATCTATATGATCCTGGCTCGCTACTACAGCTACCTCAATATGCACCATGATGAGATACTTGAAAGAATTGAAAGATTAGATACTCGCAACCCGATCCGTGATGCCGATTACATTGAGCGTATCGTTAAGTTCGGCCTGAGATACCCCGGCTTTTCGGGGTGCAATGATCCCCAACTTCAAAAATACTGCGACAACCGTAACTGCTTTTATGCAAAAATAAAAAAACGTGATGGCTAAACCATCAAAACTAAAGAGGGAACTTGATTCAAGAAGTTTGTAACTCCTAAAACAAGGATGGATTTCTGATGTCGCCTGAAAAGTCGAAAAACAGTTACAGGTTCATACCGCCAACTGTCCTGCCAGATGGCAACGGAGGTTTTACGCCTTGTCCTGAACTGTTAACTGAGGAAGAAGCAATCAGATTTCTTCGCCTTGATCTAATTTCTGTCGAAGATTCTTCTGGGACTTTGAGGTATTACAGAAAAAAAGGCCTTCTTAGGGCAACGCAGGTAGGCAAGTGTATTAGGTATCGCCGTATCGAACTCGAAAAGTTATTAGAAAAGCTTACAGAAGTTAATCCACGCTAGAAATTTATTGTTAAAAATAAAAATAAATTTTTTAAAAAAAGTTCTTGCGCTCGACTGCCAAATGCGCTTTAATCCAGGAAAAGCATCATCTGCAAATTTAATGCGGAACAATATTTATGTAGAAGGAATAAAAGATGGCAACGAAAAGCACCGTTACTTTAAGCAGTAATGGCAAATATTGGCAGGCTTCATATTATGACACTTTGGGAAGGCGAAAAGCTAAAAGCCTTGGTCCCAAAAAGGAGCTTTCAAGACGACAGGCAAAGGTCAAATGTGATCGTTTTGCTGCTCAATTGATTCTCAATCCTGGAAGCGCTGACACTTCTCGCTCTTATAAACTAAGTGACCACCTCGAACGATATTTTAACAGTCGAACTGACCTTCAGAAATCTACACTAGATTTGCATCGTTTAACAGGCAGCTATTTAAAAGAATTCTTTGGAGAAGAAACCGATATTAACCGTATCAATCGAGCATTAGCCTCTGATTGGCGGGCAGCCATGGCCAAAGGTAAACTTAGCTTTCATAAAAAAGGGAATCCAATGTCAGAGGCGTCCGTATGTATACATGCCCGCAATGCTAAAACGATTTTCGGTTATGCCGTAAAAGACGACCTGATCCTATTCAACCCCTTTGACCGCCTTAAAGGAAATGCTGCTGAGCCGGACAAGGATTGGAAATACGTCAGTATCGAAGAGCTTGATAAACTGCTTGACGCCTGTCCGAACATAAACTGGAAATTATTGATTGCTTTATGCCGGCTTGCAGGCTTACGCAGGGGTGAAGCATTGGATCTGAAATGGTCATCTATTAATTGGCAGCAGCACCATTTTAGTGTGATCGCAATAAAAACCGGCCGTCGCAGAATCGTCCCGATCGTGCCGAAATTATATCAGCTGCTTCTTGATGCATTTGATCAGGCAGAGGAAGGTCAAGAGTTGGTTTGTCCGATTTCACGACACTGCCTGTGGCGTAACTTCCAGGTTTATCGCAAGCGGGCAGGGCTAAAAAAGTGGAAAGACGCCTTTCAGGTTTTGCGAAGGAACTGTGAAACTGACTGGGCACAAGAATACCCCCAATATGCGGTTTCAAACTGGATCGGACATAACATCCAGGTATCCGCCCGCCATTACCTGCAGGTCCCGGCAGAGCTATACAGCAAGGTCGCTGCCACAAACAAGCCACAAACTGCCACAAAAACTGCCACAAAACAGCACGACGACCAACACGCAAAAAAATAAGTCCTTGTAACTTATTCCCTTACAAGGACTTATAAAGTGGGCGATACTGGACTTGAACCAGCGACCCCCTGCGTGTCGAGCAGGTGCTCTAGCCAACTGAGCTAACCGCCCCAGTGGGAGTATAATATCTATATTTCCACGCCAAATGCAAGTGTTTAACCTGAAATTTTTATATTTATTGAAAAATTTGCAAGATTGCTGCCTTAAAGCCTTTATTTATAAAACTTTATGGCTTGTGCAGAAAGCCAATTGTCGATTCCATTATTCGATTGTGGACTTCGGTGGTTTTGTCCTCCTTTGTCTGTTCCTGGAGGTCCTGGAGATTTGCGCGGCAAAAATGACAGCCGAGTTTGTTTAGGTGGAAGTCAACATATTCCGCCCAGGGTTTTTCGAGTGTTTCGAGCAAATACGCACCGATAGTGCTTCGCTTTGGACAACTCGGCCGGGCAGAGTCCCATACCTGAGTAAGCATGGACTCTATGCCGGTATCGCCGAGCGAGGACAGGTCGCATTTCTGAACATACCCGCGGATTTGCTTTATGCAGCGGTGCTTTATGACGGCTATGTGCTGCTGGGAGATATCCATCGCTTTTGCGATATCTGTATTTGACAGCTGACAATAGAACAGCAGTTCAACGGTCTGCAGTTCGCGGAAGTCCAGATTGGCCTTGTAATTTTTGACAAGCTCGTTAAGGGCATCGCCCAGGGCGGTCAATTGGGCGGAGCGATCCTCATCACGGCCGACATATCTGCTTGCCGTCAGTTCATCAGAGGCCAGATTAGAGAAGGCGTTCGACGATGATTCCTCCGAGCCTGATTTGCCGTAGATGTCCTGTATGAGCGTTACGTGCCTGGAATGGGCGCTGCGGTAGGTGTCTGCGATCTTGCGGCGGAGGATAGCAAACAGGTAGCTCTCGACGGGCGATTCCTGCCTGAATGACGGGAGGGATTTGATAAACGCGATGAAGGTGTCCTGGACGACGTCCTCGGCGTCGGCGCGCTGGGCGACCTTGGCCCTGGCGAAGGAGACTAAACGTCCCCTGAAGCGGTCTATCAGTTGAGACCACGCTTGCTGGTCGCCGGAGCGGATGCGGTCTATCAGATATTTGTCCGCTGCTGTCGGTTTCATGTTTTATTTGTCCGGTTTTGCGGCCGGGTGTACCAAAAGTTTACCGTTCTTTACCGTTTTTTACCGTTTTTTTACCATTTCCTTTACCGTTTTGATCTGAATTTCAATCTATTTTCATTATTTATCCTCATTTAAAGGCGTTTATGGCACATGTTTACCAAAGTTTACCGTTTTTTTACCGGTTTTAATCGGCCTTAAAACATTACCTGCAATGTCCTGTAAGTGGCGAATATATAATGCCCGTCTATAATTGCACAAACTTACTTGTTTCATGCGAAAATGGGCGTATTTTTGCCTGTCTAAATCGCCTAAGTCGTTTGCGCATAAGGGATTAAAAAATAGTATTTTTTTTGCAAATAGCAAAATAGTGTCATTGCATTTAATTCGATTTTGATCAAGGCGGCGGGAATTAATTACGAATTATCCCATTGTAGAATACCTACGCATTTACCGGAAGGCCCTATCATACCATGGTTAGCAATATCACTACTGCGATTATACCTATGACTGTCAGTATTCGCAAGACTACTGTGTAATATCCCTTTGTCGCGGCGTTTAGTATGAGATATATCACGCAGATAACCAGTGCGATTCCGATCGCCGAGAGTATATGATATGCCCAGGATTGCCTTGCGGCCTTATATACCCCCAGCTTGTTTTCGGCAAGACGCTGAACATTTTGGGGTAAAAGGTTAAGAAGTATAGCCTGCCTGTGAATATTCGATGCTTTGCCGCTCAGAGACTGTGCGAATTGATCCTCTACGAGACCGTAATTCCATAAATCATCCCTTGATATCGAATAGTTTTCGACCCTGCCGTCATATTGCGGCAATGAGCGGGCAACCTGGAATATTCTTTCGGCTACTAGCTGCGTTGCCTGGTTTTCGGCTTGTGCCTTTGCGGATTCATAAGAGCTTGCCGGGTTTTGAGAATATGCTATCAAGTAGTGATTTCCGGGTCTTGCGTTTGAGTAAGCATCTAGGTTTTCGAGCCACGGCCTGTCCTGGAAACTGACCACTTCTTTATGGCTGCTGGTTTTAGTATGAGTTTCGATCGTAATCTGACCATCTTTGGAAGTTTTAACAATGTCCGGTTTGCCGGGGACTCTGATAGTGACTGTACTGTGTGGGTGTTTTGATAAAGTAACACGCAATGCAATTCTGTTATCGTAACTTTCTATTGAATCGATCCCCACTGAAAGGGGTATGAATTCTGTTTCCGGCAAAAGCTGCTGGAAATAGCTTACTGCCTGAGCGAATACGTTTTCGTCGATTTCGTCCCTGTATGTTACCAGTGCAATTTTTTTGGGAATGGGATGATCTTGAAGAGCTAACTGTCGAAAATATTTTTCTGAACGAGCGGCAATGCCTCGCAATGCGGCAGATATAGAATAATAATTGCTTGCGGTGAACTCCTTTTCCATGCCGGGTGACCATACGGCAGGCAGAGGCTTATCGGCGGCAGCTTCGATCATCTGGGGGTATTCGGCTACTGCTATTTGTTCTTGGCGTGGCGATATGTGTCCGGCCCTTAAGTAAAAAATACTTAGAACACCCAAGGCACCAACTCCGAGCGGGATAAACAGCATTGCCCATTTTTTTCGAATTATCGCTATAACAATAAGTACGACCAGAGCGAGCAAACCGATTAGAAGAATCAGTGAAGTAAAAGCCAAATTAGGCGTGACACTAGTATGCACAACATTGGGCTGGTTGCGTGTTACCTTTACGCTGCCGTCAAGACTGTATTCGGCAACCTGGTCGCTGTTGTTTGAGCTATTGCCCTGTCTGACATGCGTATCCTGTACTGCCTGGACACGTGCGGCAGTCGCCCTATTCCGGACAAGATGTTGAGACTCGGTCGAGGACACGAAATGCAAACCAATAAATACAGTAAACAGCATTACAAGGCCCAACGGTATGAAGAGCAAGGCCCATTTTTTACTTATTATCGCATAGATTATCAAGGCTAGAAAGCCTGCGATAAGCATTAGCATTGGTAAAGCTAGAAAAACAACCATTTTTTTATTTCCTTATTTCAAACTAGCTGCGGGCAAGATGCCCGCATTACGGATCAACGTCGGCAAGATGCCGACATTACGAAAAAGCCGCGGGCTGGAAGCCCCCGCTACGATACAGCGTGTGCTGAAGCACACCATACGATCTTGTTTTTTTAAGCACAGTAACAGCGTGGGCACGGCCCACCCTACGGTTTATTTTCCATATACAGCGACGACATTAATTCGGGCTGATCACGTTTTGGCGGCCAGGCGAGAATCACTACTGATGCGATAAATATTATTGCCGCTAGCATCAAATTTTCTTCAGAAGTCCTGCCTTCAAATAGTTTGTCCGATTGGCCGGAAAACACTTTTTTCAGAGATTCAACAGTATAACTCCTGAAAAGTGCGTCGTGCATCATGAGTAATGAGATAACGAATCCTGACATAGCGACAATCGAACGTAACATGTGACGTATACCATGACGGCGGCGAGCGATGATTATCGATGTCGCCGCCAAAGCCCCTAGAATTATTGTACCCAGAAAGAGTATCATACTAAGCATAACTGCCCAGCCATTTCCTAACTCGTTTTGCATGCCCAAAGCCAATTCGGGGATCGCTCCCTCTATGATAACCGGAAAACGCACAGCAGCAGCGATACCAAGTATCAATGCGATAAAGAGCAAAACGTATCCGAGACCGGCAAGCAGGTATGCGAATGGTTTGAAAGATGGTTTGTAAAAACTTGACGCGAAAGACTGCTTCCGAGCGTACTGCGGTTGATCTGTTGTCGGTTGAGACTGTGTTGAATCATTACCTGTTTCAGTTGTCTTTGCAGGTTCGGCGCTTTGCTGTTGCGGGTTATCATCGGTGCGCTCGCGCTTCGGGTTTCTGTTTCTTCCGGGAATTTTCGATTCCTTTTCCCATAGCATTAGCTTGCGCCCCTGCTTATCTGTAAACTGTCCGGTTAGGATCATTATCGTATCGATGATCTGGCCGATACCGAAGAATCCGAAAGTAAAGAGCCACAGTATTCCCGTCCCGATCTTGCCGACGTAAAAACGATGGAGACCGCCCACACAGGAGAAAAGCATTATACAGGACATGAACAATGCAATAAAGCCGTTGTAAGGTGAAACGTCGGAGGCAGCGGCGGCTTGCGGCTTGACCGGTTTTGGAGCGGGTTTTGGCCGCGGTTGCGGGTTCGATTTTTTCTCTGCACCGGTCGGAGCAAATGGAGAAGCGATCTGCACGGCGAAAGCGGTACCGGCAAAAACACAGGCAAGCAACTGCGGTGGAATATGGGCAATATGACCGGCAATCCATCCGACAAATCCCACCCACAGAGCGGTCCAAAGCGACAATCTCGTTTGCCGGTCAGGCGAAGCAAGCTTCCACCAATCAACAAAACTTATTCCAATGTAAACGACGATAAACCCAAACAAACTGCTTCTCACAAATCCGCCATAGTCTATAATAGACGACAATACCATAACCCCTATCAAAGGCATCGAAGCAATAAATCCCATAAGCGAGCGGCGTCCCATGCCTGCCTGATCACTCATATCTGCAAACCACTGACGGCGGGCAGTAACGACTAATGCAGCTGTAAGTCCGATGACGAAAGAATAGATTCCGACATTCAACGTAGATGTTTTCACACCGGCAACACCAAAGGCGGCACCTGCCAATGAGATCAATACTATAGCCATCAAAAAAAGTACCGCGCGTTGTTTGCTAGTTACAAAGTCCGCGTTCGCAGCCTCTTGCCATGTATAGGCAGCCGTCCTGACCCTGCGACCGGCTTCGTCGAGTCGGGAGTTTACAGTTTTTCCAGCATGATCGATCCTATCAGCGATGGGATCCTTGCGATGCGGCAGGTCGTGTCCCATTTTTTTGCCGACTCGCTCTGCGACCATCGACAGTGAGTTCGGCGAAAAGTGCGACATACTGTTTTGTACCTGCTCGGAACCGAAAACATCTTCGACCATTTCCTGGACTGTCTGGTATCTTTCGGCGGGATCCTTGCAGAGGGCTTTCTTTATTACCCGCTGGAAAGGCTGCTCGATATTGTCGAGTTCCGCGTCTGCGGTGAGGTGTTTCATGAGTACTTCGGCGGGGCTTGCTCCGAAGAACGGTACCTGGCCGGTTACCATTTCATACAGAAGCACGCCGAGTGCGTAGATATCGACGGACCGGTCGTAACGCCCTGCTCCGATCTCCGGGGCCATGTAGTGAACGGTACCGACGGTGATTGTCTGGGCGGAATTCTGGCTTGAGTTGATGGCTTTGCTCAGGCCATAGTCACCGATCTTTACCGCTCCGTTTTCATAGAAGATGTTACTCGGTTTGAGGTCGCGGTGGACGATTCCGCATTCGTGCAGATACGACAGGCCCTTTGCTATCTCTCGCAGAAAGAAGGCCGTCTTTTGTGTGCCGAGACCGCCGGGGGAATCTTTGATTAATTCCGACAGCGACGGGCCAGAGACGAATTCCATTATAACGAAGGGTTTTCCTTCGGCGTTATACTTGACGTCAAAAATGCTCACCAGGTGCGGGCTTTTGAGGTTCATGCACTGGGTAATGCCGCGAAGCTCGATCTGCTCGTAGTTCTGGATAACCTTAAGCGCGACCTGACGGCCGGAATCGCTGACGGCATAGTAAACCTCACCGAAACCACCAAAACCTGCGCCTCGCTCGATAGTATAACCTTCAAGCGGCCGGTCACCATGTTTATATTGAAATTGTCGCATTACAATCCATTTAAAATTATTATCGCTAATTGCTTATTGCTAATTGCTAATCGCTTCTTTAAGAACCAATGACATTTTCCCTATTGTTATTGGTTTGTTCATCGTCAGGCCTATGCGGCTGTCGTAGCGTTTCTCATCTACTTCTATGTTCTGGTCGGTTCTGCACAGCAGCTTGCCGTTTTGTTTGAACAATACTATCTGGTCGTTCATTCCGGTCGCGCGAATATGGTTTTTGATGCCCGCACCTATCAGAATTTCGCGGTCCATCAGGATTATATTTCTCGTGTCGGCGTTCGGCAGACGTGCACTGGCCAGCGAAATAACCGCCGTCGAACTAGCGGCGTTGGGAACATTAAACTTCATTCTGCACCGCATTGAAAGCGAAATCTTGTCGCCGTCTTCGAGCAGTTTGTCGGTTACGGAACTATCGTTGACATCAAGCGGTTCTTTCGAACGGATAAAATAATCGCCTTCCACGCGGTCTATTGTCGCAACGGGCAAACCGGGTTGGGCCATCAGGCCTACCAGCGGGCGATGCGAAGAACTGATCGGGCCTATCGTCGCGGGAGTTTCGGAAATTACCATGTAGCTGCCCACACCGTCGATCTGGAGCAGGAAATTGTTCGGCATTTTTTCGTTTGAGTTTTCATAGACCAGTGAATTCTCCTTTTGCACGTCTAAAGCTGCGGCAGGCAAACCGTCGGAGACTATGCCCCTCGGCTGATCCTGCGACCATAGCATTGACAATGGGCCTACCATTAGATCGTCAATCGCTTCGGCGGCTTTCTGGGCGTCTTTTATTGCCGCTTCGAGCCACTTTGCATTTGGCAGAATCGTCCTTAACCTGCGGAGGGTTTCCAATGCCCTGGGCAAATTTCGGCAGTTGAGAGAATCGGCTGCGATTTGACATTGGGCAAGTGCGTATGTGAAGTCTTTTGTCTGCGAAGAATCCGGGCTTAGCATCGTAAGTTTGCAGAGGTAGTCGGCGGCGTGGTCGAGCCTTCCGGTGTTTAGCTTTTCGGTGATGATTTCTGCGAGTCTGGAAGCGGCGAGCGTGATTGTCTCGGCGGCGGAGGTGTTGGCTGAGGTGTTTAGTTTTGCGTCTGCGAGAATTCTTACTGCATGATCGAGGTCGTTGCGTTCGATTGCCGCGTTTGCCTTTGAGATTACCGCGGCTGTCTTTGTGCCTATTACAGAGGCCTGCTGGGTGAGGATCGCCGCCTGCCCGCTTTCCGGGGCTTTCTCCAGAATCGCCCTGCCGACCGATACCATTCCATTTTGGATGTTGGCCCTGGCGTCTTCGAGGACGGCTTGGTGTTTGGCCTGGGCGAATCTGTTGTCTTCAATCGACTTGCAAATATCTGCGCGAAGCTTGGCAGCGTCGGTTAGATTACCGGCGAGTTTTTCGGCCTTGTTGCAGTCGGCGAGGGCACTGTCTACCCGCGACGCTTCAAGGTGGGCATTGCCCCGGGCGATCAAGGCTGCGGCGAGTTTCTTGGCAAGCTTTTGACCCTGTCGCTGGCCGAGCAGAACTCCGGCGAAGACAAGGTCATACGCCTCGTCAAGACGACCGTCGGAAAATGCCGCTTTTGCCTGTTTTAGTTTTAGATTAAACACGATTTAAGCCTCACAGATCAGGATGCCGATTGCCGGCAGCCGCGAAAAAATCACGAACTATTTATTTTAACGTTTTTCCGCCAAAATAGCAAATCAAGATGCTTTGAAAACCAAACCTGACGTTAATTGACCTCTGTTGGCAATTTTTTGGAGAAATATTCGTCGACCTGGCCGGTCAGCTCGGTTTCGCTTACTTCGTCGAGGGGGATCGACTGGACGAACTGGTTTTCGTGGGCGAGGACGCGTTCGGCGACGGTCAGACGCTTTTTGATCTCGCCGATTAGCTTTTCGGTCTGGGCGAGTTTGCTGTTGTCGACGTGTATGCCCGATTCGACGGCTGAGGCCTTCAGGAGCCTGTACTGGGTTTCGAGACTTTCGATCTTGCTGGCTAGCAGGCGTTTTCGAGACTTGGTCTTTTCGAGCAGGTCCATTGACGATTGCAGTGCGGTTTGTCTTGTCGCGAGCAGTTTATTCTTGCTTGCAAGTACCAGTTCCGACTCTTTGAACCGGTCAAACCGCCATGAAAGATCGTCTTTTACCTGCTGGCGCGAATATTCTCTGCCGCCGAAGCTGAAGGCCTTTTTGTCGGATTTGAGGTAGTCTCTAAGCTGGGCGATCCGGCCCTGCTGGTCCTTGACGGATTTTTCGCCCTCGGAAACCTCATTTTTCAGGGCGGCGACTTCTACTTCTTCCCTGGCGATAAGGCCGATATTTGCGTGCATTTCGGGGATTATCTCTTCGAGAAGGTCCCTTGCCCGGCGAAGCTCGAACTCGACCGGGACCGAATCCTTGATCGCCGACCTGGCCCATTTACCCGAGCTTTTCGCATAGCTGAGAACATCTCTGCCAAAGAAGAAAGTGCCTACTACTAAAAGACTTACGACAAGAATTACACTTCTTTTGATCCATTTTCCAAACATAATATTGCTCCTTAATTGCAACTGTGTTTCTAAATTCAGCATAGCTGCCGATCAGCTATATAGACGTAGTCGCAGACGGGAGGGGGAAATTACAGGAAAAATAAAAAAAAAGCGAATCCCGATGTACATCGGGATCCAACAAGGAATATCGAATTATGAAGTAAAAGCATGCAAACCGGTTTTTTGTTGGTTATTGGTTATTCCTTGTTCGTTATTGGATATTCAAAACAACAACGTCAGTAAGATCCAACCTACCGATAACTCGGCAGTACAAGGTTTTATCCCTGCGATTGCTCTTCGGTTTTTTGCTGAGGCAGAGTTCCTTCGTTCAGCGCACGGTAGGTTTGACCGGCTATCAGTTTGCCGTTTTGTGAGAAGCCTTCCGGTCTGTTTTCCAGTCGCTTGATCATTCGATTTCGCCAGATCTTTAATGTTTTGGCATGTGAATTGTCTTTGGACAGGTCGCGGACTTCTGTTGGGTCGGTTTCGAGATCGAACAGGTGCTCTCGTCCGTTAAGCGGTCGCCAGATATATTTGTAATGGCCGTCGGTTAAGGCATGGTAGGCCTGTGCCTCGCTGTAACAGGTTGCATGCTCAAAGTGCAGCCATTGGCGGATATCCTGTTTACGGCCCTTAAGCGAATCGACAAGACTTACCCCGTCAACGCAATCCGGGGTCTTTACACCAGCAAGATCAAGCATTGTCGGCATTATGTCTTCGAGACAGACGGGCTGATTTATACGATTGCCCGTCTTAAAGCCCATTGATTTTGAACCGGTAATAATAAACGGTATATTCGCCGAACCTTCAAACGGTTCACACTTGCGGAAATATCCGTGGTCGCCGAGCATCTCGCCGTGATCGCTGAAAACCGCGATAACCCATGGCCGCCCTGCCTTTTCGCTTCTTGCTTTGAAATCGCTTATAAGCGAAGCGATCTGGTCGTCCAGATGTTCGATAAGGCCGAAGTAACCTGCTTGTGACCTTTGCAGGACTTCGCCTTTCAGCAATATTCTGTGTCCGTTGCTGTCCCCCTCTGGCGAAAGCGAATCCCAGTCCACCCAGTCTCCTCGGGCAGGCGCCGGCAGTTTAGCGTTCATGTATTTGTCGAAATATTTCTTCGGCGGAAACATCGGCGGGTGCGGAGCGTAGAACGATGCTGTCAAAAACAACGGC
>JAIPFN010000116.1 GCA_021736615.1 Phycisphaerae bacterium
CGTCGAACCTACGACATTTACCACTCCCAGAACGGTCGCTCCTCTTTCCTTGGCTTGTTCGATGGCAGCGAGGGTGTCGGCGGTTTCGCCTGACTGGCTGATGGCGATAACTATCGTCCCTTCGTCGATGATCGGATTGCGGTATCTGAATTCGCTGGCGTATTCGACTTCGGCGGGAATTCTGGCGAGCTGCTCGAAGAGGAATTCGCCGACGAGAGCCGCGTGCCATGCCGTTCCGCAGGCTGTGAGTATGATACGTTTTGTCCTGGTCAGATCCCTGAATATGTCCTGCAAACCGCCGAGAACGACCCTGGAACTCTTGAGGTCTATTCTTCCGCCGAGACATGTCGCGATGGATACCGGCTGTTCGTAGATCTCTTTGAGCATATAATGATCGAAGTCGGCGAGTTCAATTTCGTCGAGAGAAAATTCGATTTCTTTGAGGCTCTTTGTAACATCGATATTGTCAATTGTTTTGGTTCTGAAACCTTCGCTTGTAGCGATAACCATTTCGTTGTCGGACAGGTATATCGCCTGGGTGGTGTGCTCGACAATGGCCGACGCGTCCGAGGAGATGATGAATTCTTTTTCACCGACGCCGAGGATAAGCGGGCTTCCTTTTTTTGCGCCTATCAGAGTGTCGGGGTAGTCTTTGCAGATAATGGCAAGTCCGTATGTTCCGACCAGTTCGCTGAGAGCTTCCTGAACGGCCCATTCAAATTTGCTGAGGGCACCGGAGGATTGCCGACCCTTCATGTTGTTGCCTTCGGAATAGAAGTATCCGATGAGGTTTGCGATAACTTCCGAGTCAGTTTCGCTGACGAAAGCGACACCCTTTTTTTCGAGCCATTTTTTCAGAGTCGCATAGTTTTCTATTATGCCGTTGTGAACGACGACGATCTTACCGGAGTAGTCCTGATGCGGGTGAGCATTTATGGTGTTGGGTTGGCCGTGGGTTGCCCAGCGGGTATGGCCGATGCCCAGTGACGCATGTGATCCCACCTGGGTAAGGCAGTGCTCCAGGTTTGAAATTCTGCCGGCCGATTTAGTGACAGAAATGTCTTCGTTTTCCAGCAGGGCTATCCCTGCCGAGTCATATCCGCGATACTCAAGACGTTTGAGACCTTCGATAAGAATCGGTTGAGCCGTTTTATTTCCAAGGTAAGCAACTATTCCGCACATCTGGTTTTCCCTCTATAAATAGTAACTGTTCAAACAACACTTGAGTATATCGTCAATATTCAGTCCTTAATAAAGCTAAAATGCTTTATTATTTCATTATTGACCGGACCTACATTTACTTACGAAATTGTATCTCATTTGCATTGAGCTACAAAATTGTAGCATTACAACGAGTAGCTACGAAACTGTATTGCCTACACAACCCTATTATTAACAAACACTTACGTCTATTTTTATACATTTTTTGTTCTGGCACACCGATTGCTTATTGTATACCGTGCCATTCAAATACGGGCCCATTTGAACGGCGTTTGTTAGTGTAACTAATTTTTGTGAAAATAATTTTTAAGGAACCATGAAATGTTTAAGAAATTTGGATTGACTGGGTTAGTATTGATGATCATCAGCAGTGGGGTTGTGTCAGCAGAAGAAGCAGACGGTATCGATTTTGGAATTTCGGCCGACTTTGTCAGTAAGTACATCTGGAGAGGTCAGAATTTAAATGACGACTATGCTTTTCAGCCAGGGGTCACCGCTTCTTATGCCGGTTTCACTGCCGGCGCATGGGGCAGCCTTGACATGACTGACATTAGCGGAAACAGCGGAGAGTTCACAGAAATCGATTACTCTCTGGACTACTCCGGCGAAATTGAGGGCATGGAAGGACTCTCTTACTCGGTGGGTATCATCAATTACCATTTCCCAGGCCTAGTCGGTGACACAACGGAAGTTTACTGGGGACTGGCTCTTGATATGCCGCTAAGCCCTTCGGTAACGGTTTACCATGACATCGACCAGGCGGACGGCACTTATGCTTCGTTTGGAATCGAACATAGCTTTGGCACCATTGCCGACCTTGGCGGCGGAGTCGAAGTTGGCATGGATTTCAGCGCATCACTTGGACTCGGCGACGAAGACTACAACAACTTTTACTGGGGCACAACGGACGGCGGCCTTAACGATCTGGCGCTTTCGATGTCGTTTCCATTCGAAATTGCCGGTTTTACAGTCGCACCCAGTATTAACTATGTTACTCTTGTAGACGGTGGAATTCGGGCGACAGACAGTTTTGCACAAAGCAGTGATTACTTCTTTACTGGTTTCAGTTTGTCAAAAAGTTTTTAATGTAACGGTTATAATTTAACAGTTTTTTAATGTAACAAATTTAATGAAGGCTTGTTTTTTTTAAAAGGGCAGAAAAATGAGAAAGTTTATATTAACAGGTTTTATTTTATGTGCGGTCTGCGGAGGTTATGCCTTCGGCGAAGATGCGGCAGCAGAGGCTGCCGCAAGTCCTCTGGATCTGGTTAAAGCAGAGATGCAGAACAATATCAATATCGTCTGGACCTGCGTAGCGGCGTTTATGGTATTTTTCATGCAGGCAGGTTTCGCGATGGTCGAGGCGGGCTTTACACGTGCCAAGAACGCGGTGAACATCCTGATGAAGAACTTAATGGACTTTTCGATCGGGACGATAGCGTTTTTCGTGATCGGATTCAGCCTGATGTTCGGTGCCAGCAAAGGCATATTCGGCTGGGACGGTTTCGGGGTATCGGACCTGACTAAGAGCGGCGACGACTGGAGTTGGACTTTCCTGATCTTCCAGACCGTTTTCGCGGGAACGGCCGCGACAATCGTATCCGGTGCTATGGCCGGGCGTACGAAATTCAAAGCTTATCTTACTTACAGCGTATTTATCTGTGCTTTCATCTATCCGATCTTCGGTTCGTGGGCATGGGGCAGTCTGTTCCACGGCGGCGGATGGCTTGAAGGCAAGGGTTTCTGCGACTTCGCGGGTTCAACGGTCGTTCACTCTATCGGCGGATGGCTGGCACTTGCAGGGGCTATCGTTCTTGGCCCTCGTATCGGCAAGTATGGTCCGGACGGAAAACCGAAAGCTATACTGGGTCACAACGTAACCCTTGCGGCACTTGGCGTGTTCATTCTGTGGTTCGGATGGTTCGGATTTAACCCGGGCAGCACTACAGTCGGAAACGGTGAGATCGGTCGCGTGGCAGTTACTACTAACCTGGCGGCAGCAGCCGGTGCTATCATCGCGATGATCGTCTCCTGGATCATCGGCAAAAAGCCTGACGGTTCGATGTCTCTTAACGGTGCACTTGCAGGTCTGGTTGCAATCACAGCCGGTTGCTACACAGTTACACCAATGGGCGCAATGGCAATCGGAGCAATCGCAGGCGGGCTGGTAGTACTAAGTGTTTACTTTATCGACGGCGTCCTGAAGGTCGACGACCCGGTAGGTGCTGTTTCGGTACATGGCGTATGCGGTGCGTTCGGTACGCTTGCATGCGGACTGTTCAATGCCGAAGGCGTTCTTGGAACCGGTGAGAGCACAGGCCTGTTCTACGGCGGCGGGGCCGGTCAGCTTGGCACACAGTTTATCGGTGTTATCGCGTGTTTCGCATGGGCATTCGGACTCGGTATGGTTCTGTTTCTGGGTATCAAGGCTGTCGTCGGGCTGCGTGTAACACCCGAAGAAGAAGTCAAGGGCCTGGACATCACGGAACACGGCATGGAAGCTTATAGCGGTTTCCAAATATTTAACATGTAATCTCAAATGTCTAATGATTATTGTCTAATTGTATAATTTAAATGACATAGCAGAAGACAGAACAAATATATAGATTGGAGTTTAAAATGAAGTTAATAGTAGCGTATATTCAGCCGCATCGGCTTGAAGAAGTGAAAAAAAGTCTCGCCGAGGCCGGAGTAGGAAAAATGTCAGTGACTAACTCTCTTGGATGCGGGGCGCAGAAGGGATACCACGAAAGTTACCGCGGTGTCGAGTTCGATGTGAACCTGCTCAAGAAAATTCGGATCGAGATCGCCGTCAGCGAGGAGTTTCTGGATAAGACAACTGATGCGATAATCGCCGGCGCCAGAACGGGCGAAATCGGAGATGGAAAAATATTCGTTCTTGAGCTTGCTAACTGTATCCGGGTTCGTACCGGCGAAACCGGCAAAGATGCGATAGGATAGATTCGAGCCTGCAATTTTGCAGGCGGCAGGAAAGCTTTTTTGAGAGGCATGCGGGCTTTTACTGCTGTTAGGATATTGCGAGAATTTAAGTGTCATTAAAGGGGCTGCTTTCTCACGCGTGCTGCCCCGGCTGGGGCCGGCATCGGGCGGGTCCCAGCTATTTGATTTATAATTTATTATTGATTATTGATTCCAACTGCGCAATTTCTACGTTTTCGTAAACTAAGTTCTTTGTGCTGACAAAATTGTAGTATTACTCGCAAGTGCTTCCTTTTTGTAGCCCGACGCATCCGAGCCATAAATCACTATTCTTAAAGGACTTAGGCTAAATCCATACATACTTCCCTGTTCTGGCATGATGGTTGCATATCAGTAAACTGCGTGTGTTTATCATAACTAGAATATCAGTTTATTTTGGGAGTACGACAAATGTTTGGATCAAAAAAGACAGGTATGCTGCTTGCTGCCTTGTTGACAGTGTTGTCAATAGGCAGTGTTTGTTTCGCCGAGGAAGAGGCTGTAACTGTCGGCAGCCTTAAGATGGATCTTGATACTGTAATTCAGGGGCTTGATACTGTCTGGGTTTTACTGGGGGCTTTTCTTGTATTCTTTATGCAGGCCGGTTTCGGTATGGTCGAGGCGGGATTTATTCGCGCAAAGAATACGTGCAACATTCTAACTAAAAACTTTCTCGATTTTTGCATGGCGTCATTGGGCTTTTTTGTTGTCGGTTACGCTTTGATGTTCGGCGACGGTAACGGATTTTGCGGGTTTTCCGGCTGGTGTCTTTCCGGTGCGGAATCCGGAGCGGATAATGTTCCGCTGTTTGCTTTCTGGCTTTTTCAGGCGGCGTTTTGCGGTGCGGCTGCTACTATCGTCGCCGGCGGTATGGCCGAGCGTATGAAGTTTGTCGCATACCTGGTCTATTCGCTTATCATATCTGCTTTTGTTTATCCTATCATCGGTCACTGGATCTGGGGCGGCGGATGGCTTGCAAATATGGGATTTGGTGATTTTGCCGGTTCTGCAGTTGTTCATACCACAGGCGGTGTTGCTGCTTTGATCGGTACGTGCATGCTGCAACCTCGCAGCGGTAAGTATGGCATCGACGGAAAGCCCAAAGCTATTCAGGCCCACAGTATTCCGCTTGCTTCGCTTGGCGTGTTTATTCTTTGGTTCGGCTGGTTCGGGTTTAATGCAGGCTCTACGCTCGGCGTAGGTGACGGCAATTTGATCGGCCGTGTCGCTATCAATACCAACCTGGCTGCCGCACTTGGCGGGATCGCCGCGATGATCACCGTGTGGATGAGATTCGGTAAGCCCGACCTTTCTATGGCTATGAACGGGGCACTTGCCGGTTTGGTCGCAGTTACCGCTCCTTGTGCCTTTATCGATCCGTGGGCGGCTATGGTTATCGGTGCAGTCGGCGGGGTTCTTGTTGTCTTTGGTGTCGAGATACTTGATAAGATGAAGATCGACGATCCTGTCGGTGCATTCCCCGTCCATGGTATCTGCGGTATCTGGGGAACACTGGCGGTCGGTATCTTCGGGCAGAAAGCACTTGGCCTGGCTAACGACGGTTTTGTTTACAGCGGAAACCCGATGCAGCTTGGTATACAGATGGTCGGCATCGTTGCAGTGATCGGTTTTGTGGTTATAAGCATGGGGCTTGTATTTAAAGTGATAGACCTTACAATAGGGCTGCGTGTCGACGAAAAGGAAGAACTGCAGGGTCTGGATATTTGCGAGCACGGTATGGAGTCTTACGGGGGATTCCAGATCTTCAGCTAATTGTAAAAATTAAAATGCAAAAATCAAAAATGTAGAACTCGCTTTCGGCGAAACTGATTTGATCAGCGTGTGCTAAAGCACACCCTACAAAAAATATAAAGGAGTAGATTATGAAACTTATTATTGCTTATATTCAGCCGCATCGGCTTGACGAAGTTAAGAAGTCGCTGAGCGAGGCAGGCGTCGGAAAAATGTCTGTGACCAACTCACTTGGTTGCGGAGCGCAGAAGGGGTACCACGAGAGTTATCGCGGTGTTCAATTTGACGTGAATCTTCTTAAGAAAGTTCGCATCGAGATCGGCGTCAATGATGACTTTCTCGATAAAACTATCGACGCCCTTATAGGCGGTGCCCGCACGGGTGAGATTGGGGACGGCAAGATATTTGTTCTCGACCTTGCCGACTGTATCCGTGTTCGCACGGGCGAAAAAGGCAAAGACGCTATCGGCTAGCCAATTATCGGATTTCAATAAACCGCGGGTCTTAGTGCCCGCGGTTTTATTTGCATAAAACAGAAACAAATTACAGCCGGAACACATCAAAGGCGGGTATCCGGATAATAAAAAAATGCTCCAAACCAGGTTATTTTTTCACATTTCTGAAATACTCATTCAGAATCTCACTGGATACCGGCGGGCATCCTGGAACGAATTTTCTGTTTTTTCTGTGTTTGGCGGTGCAGTTTCCAACGCATAAAGTGCCTTCCGGCAAGTCGATGTGACCTTTGCCGATGGCTATGGCTATATTTTTATCGTCTTTACGCTCGTCAAGCAGTTGCTTTCCATGCTGCCTTAGAAACAGCAATAATGTCGACTGGCAAGCACTGCAAGACTGCTTATCCAGAATAGTAAAGCCCGGAAATTCCAGGGATAGTGTATTCGGCGAAAGCTCAAAAGGATCGCGAACATCTTTGAAGTTTGGCGGAGATACGCTTATCCTGTCAAGATCGATTACGCCATACCCTCTGTCGGCAGCCATCTTTAAATACGGAATATCACCGGCGGAAATACCCATTATTTCACATGCAATCGAATCAGCGGCAAAAGCATCGACGCCGACAACGACCACGTCCAGCGGTTTAGGTGTTCCGGCACCGGGACCAAGGCCTTCCATGCCGATAGTACCGTCGATAATTGAAAGATGAGGACGCAGAACCGATGCCATATCGGCAATGGCTATGTCCAGTGGTTTTTCGTCCATACCGTCAATTTTCGGCAGCATATGAAGATCGACTTTCGAACGGCGCCACAAGCAGCCCTTCATATTCTTAACCGACAGTGTAACGCCGGTATGCATATGGGTCTTCATAACCGGAATCGAAACGACAATATCGTACTCGGCGACCTCTTTGCATAGCTTAAGCGATTTTATGGCAATACCATCTGAAATCTCGATGGGTACGAACGGCTGAACATCCATATCTATCAATGGGCAGTTACACTGCCTGGCAACGTCTGCGATACCGGTGGTTTCAAACGCATCCATCGCCTTAACACCTGTAATAGGGCTTTCCCCAACGGCAACATCGGCGCCGGCTTGTCTGAAAGCATCTATGGCGGCGGCTACGACCTGCGGATGCGTAGTCGCACCGCTCTCAGCGGCGGCGTCTCGCCCGGCATTGGGCTTGAGCAGAACACGCTTGCCTTTTGCCGGTGACAGGTCGATATTTGACATAGCCCTACGCGTATTATCATAGGGACCGTCACCCGAGGCCCAGAAAACCAGGGGCAAGACAGGATTATGCTCAAAAGGTGATGTACAAATCGCATTTTCTGTTTTAATATTAGCATCATTTCTCATATTCTACTGCTTGGAATTTTCCATATAACATTTGCTAAAATAAATAAGTTCATTCGATGTTATTATTTTACCAAATCCATCCTGAACTATCAAGACTTCTATTTCTGAGGCAGATATATTGAGGATTTATACGAAGAAACGGGGACAATCACCGCATATTTGTTTCTTTGAGGTTCTTGGGCACCCACAAGGGGTGTCCCTACGTTTAAATATTTCGATTCGGCTTCCTGAGGATTACTTTTTCCGGGCGGCTGATCGCTTTACTACCTTCTTTGGTGATTTATTTTTGGTACTGGTGTTTGCCTTTAATACTTTGATGGCTTTTTTAACGCTGGCGACTTTCAGTATTCCGGTTGTTCGTCCACCCCTGGCACCTGCGGTACAGTATGCGTATGCAACGTTTATGTGGGCATCTGCGAGTTTGCGGGCGACATCGGCAAAGGCACCTACCTTGTTGGGCAGATTCACACACAGGACTTCAGTCTCATTAAACGTAACATTTTCGGCAGCAAGGAGCTTGCGTATCTTGTCGGCGGAGCCGCCTACAACCCGCAAAACGCCATGCTCGACCGAATCCATCACTGTAAGAGCGAGGATATTAATCTTTGCCTTGCCAAGCTCATCAAGCAGATTACCGAGCACACCGGGTTTATTAATCAGGAAAATAGAAAATTGTGTTTCAACATGCATTCGCAAAAACCTTTCTGCTCAAACTGACCTGTCGGCCAGTTTGAAATGAATAATATATATTGTCTAATGTATAATGAATGATTCGACCTTTCCGTCTTCCCGTCTTCGCTTTGCTACGTCGCGACGGGACGGCTGAGACTATTATATTAAAAAAGTTACTCCATGCAAAGTCTTTAATTGTAATAGTTAATTTACTCAAATGCGATTTTGGTTACTTTTTCCATTCGCTGCATTTCCAGCATGCTGCGACGTGCTCGATGCCATCGCCGGTCTGCTTTAAATTCTGTATTTCCACGGTGCAGCGGTGTTCCGCGATCGGACATCTCGGGTGGAACGGGCAGCCGCTTGGCGGGTTTGAAGGGCTTGGAACCTCGCCTCCGAGAACGATTCGCTGCTGTGTGCGATGGGGGTCGGGTCTGGGGATCGCACTCATCAAGGCACGGGTATACGGGTGCAGCGGGTTTTTGTAAAGCTCTTTACTGGAAGTATACTCGACAATTTTGCCAAGATACATTACGGCGACGTAATCGCTGATATGCTCGACGACAGCAAGATCATGAGCGATAAACAGGTATGTCAGGCCCAACTCGTCCTGCAAATCCTGGAGCAGGTTAATGATCTGCGACTGAATAGAAACGTCCAGGGCACTAACCGCCTCGTCACAGACGATAAACTTCGGATCCAAGGCGAGTGCACGTGCGATTCCGATTCGCTGACGCTGGCCGCCGGAAAATTCGTGCGGATACCTGCTGGAATGATGAGGCGAAAGCCCGACACGCTCAAGAAGAGCGGCAACTTTCCTGCGCCTTTCCCGCCCTGCCGCGATCTTATGGGCGGTAAGGGACTCACCAACAATATTGGCGACGGTCATACGCGGATTGAGCGAACTGTAAGGGTCCTGGAATATCAACTGCATATCACAACGAAGCTTTCGTAATTCCCTGGATGGCAGTGAAAATACTTCGCGTCCGTCGAAATTGACTTTTCCGTCTGTGGCATTGATCAGTCTCAGGATCGTACGCCCGACGGTCGTCTTTCCGCAACCGCTCTCGCCGACAAGACCGAGCGTCTTGCCCGACTCAATCTTAAAGCTGACGCCGTCGACGGCCTTGACATGACCGACGACCCGGCTGAACAGCCCGCGTTTGATCGGAAAATGCGTCTTAAGCCCTTCGACGTCAACCAGATATTTCTTTGTGCTTTCCATATTTTTTTTCGTATTCGTTAAATTCTTCTTTTGTTTCATAGCCCGGCGTATACCAGCATGCAGAACAACGACCGGGCTTTATCTCCCTAAGCTCCGGTTCGACGGTCATACACCTCGGTTCGTCACGCCCAATCGGACATCTCGGGTGGAACTTGCATCCGTCTGGGAAGGCCAGCGGATCGGGCACAGTTCCGCCGATGACGTCAAGACGCTGCTGCTCGATGCCGACTTTCGGCAATGACCGCAAAAGGCCGCGTGTATAAGGATGCAGCGGGTCATCGAAAATATCTGTCACGGTGCCGGTTTCGACGATTCTTGATGCGTACATCACTACGACATCATCGGCATTTTCGGCGACTACGCCGAGGTCATGGGTAATAAGGACGATGCTCATGTTATTTTTCTTTTGGATATCTCGCAGCAACTCAAGTATCTGCGCCTGTATAGTAACGTCAAGAGCGGTCGTAGGCTCATCGGCGATTATCAGCGATGGATCGCAGCTTAGAGACATAGCGATAATGATCCGCTGACGCATTCCGCCGCTCATCTGGTGCGGATATTCCATTGCACGCTGTTGAGGGTCGGCGATGCCTACCTGACGGAGCATTTCAACGGCATGAGTCCAGGCGGCGGGGCCTTTTTTGTCCTGATGCAGTTCGATAGCCTCGACGATCTGCTCGCCAACCGTATAGACCGGGTTAAGGCTGGTCATCGGTTCCTGGAAGATCATGGCGATGTCATTGCCGCGGATCGACTGCATATATTTTTCGTCGGCGGTAACCAGGTCGGTTCCGCGAAAGAGAATCTGCCCTCCTGCGATCTTGCCGGGCGGGTCGGGTATCAGACGCAGTACTGACAGCGCGGTAACACTTTTACCGCAGCCGCTCTCACCGACGACAGCAAGTGTCTTGCCGGCGCAAACGTCATAGCTGACGCCGTTAACAGCGCGGACAAGGCCTTCGTCCGTATGAAACGTAACAGAAAGGTCTCTTATGCTAAGTAGTATGTCATTATCACTCATGCTGCTTTCCTTAGTCTTGGATCTATGGCATCACGTAGTCCTTCGCCGACGAGGTTGTAGGCGGTAACGGTTAGGAATATTGCAAGGCCTGGGAACAGCGACAGCCACCATAAGAACCGCCCTGTCGTGCCGACACCGAGGCTTAGCATCTGGCCCCAGCTTGGGGTGGGCGGAGCGACACCGAAGCCGAGAAAACTAAGGGCGGCTTCGACAAAGATCGCACCGGCGATACCGAACGTAGCGTTAACCAGAACCGGGGCGATACCGTTTGGGAGCATGTGCCGGAAAAGCAAACTGTGAAGCGGCAGACCCAAAGCACGGGCGGCCTGAACAAAATCCTGACCGCGGAGCTTAAAGAACTCTGCGCGGATAAAACGAGCGTTGCCCGTCCAGGTCGTAATGCCGATGATAACCATGATATTGAACAGGCTGCGCTCAAAGAAAGCGACAATCGTGATTATCAAAAAGAATACCGGAATCGCCATCATTATCTCGACAAACCTCATACCGACAAAATCGACCTTGCCGCCGAAATAGCCGATGATCGCTCCGACAAAGACGCCTATGATACTTGAAATGCCGACGGCGACAAATCCTACAGAAAGCGAAATCCTGCTGCCGTGGATTAGCCTGCAAAGCACATCGGAACCGACGTCATCTGTGCCAAGCCAGTGCTCGGTACTGGGCTCCTGCTCACGGACGGAAAGGTCGGTCCTGGCATAACCGTAAGGGACTATCGTAAAGACGGCGCCGGTTGCCTTTCCGGTTGCTACCATACGCTTATAATCGGTCGCGTCAAGGCGGTGTTTTGAGGTAGAGAAAATGACCGTGATACCAATTATAAGAATCAGCGAATTTACCCCGACCTGCTGCCAGAAAATCTCCGTACGGCGTGACGGGTTAACGCGAATCCTGTTTCGGCGTATCAGCCAAACCTGAACGATTCCTATTACGGCTGCAAGAAAAACACTATAATCGACGGCGGTAAGATCACGGAACAACGGAAAAGAAAACTCACCGTCTATCCGGATAACGAAAGGCTTATCATTGGCCAGAAACGGGGCGAAAACGGCCAATGCAAAAAGAGCTATTATAAAAACCAGACTCAGGACGTTAAGGGCACTCTTAAAAAACTCACGAGAGACCATCTCGCCATAGGAAACACCCCAGTCAGTATTATTTTTTTTCTGTTTACTCATTATATTATTTTCATTCAAAACAAATTCTAGGGTCAGCGATCGCGTATGCTATGTCAGCAAGGAGCATTCCGGCGAGGTTTAAAACGCCGGCAATCGTGGATACGGCCATAACGACGTCATAATCACGCGTGGTAACCGCCTCAAACGCGAGACGGCCCATGCCCGGAATACTGAATATGCTCTCGATGATGACCGACCCGCCGATCATCGCCGGAAGCAGCGTGGCCATGATCGTTATTACGGGGATAATACTGTTGCGAAAGGCGTGACGAAAAACGACCACCCTTTCTGGCAAACCCTTGGCCCTTGCGGTTCGTACATAGTCCATGCGGAGATTGTCGAGCATACCGGCTCGGACCTGCTTGCTGAGATAGGCAAAACCGGTATACGAAAGACATATCACCGGCAAAACAAGGTGCCACATGCGGTCGCCGAGCCATGGGAAAAAGGGCATGGTTCCGGCGGCATTGCTGCTAAGGCCGGCGGGCGGAAACCAGTCGACAAAGGTCGGCCCGCAAAGATAACCGATCATCATCTGGCCGACCCACATGCTCGGCAATGCGACGAGCATAAACAGAACGACCGACGAAGCACGGTCGAAAAACCGCTTATGACTAACCGCCGAAAGAACACCGACAGGAAGCGAGACGGCATAGATTATTAAAAACGCAAGGACATTTAGCAGCAGTGTGATGGGCAGGCGTTCGGCTATAAGCTGCGAAACGGGCCTATGATGCTTAATCGAATCGCCAAGGTCAAAGCGCACCAGGCGGCCAAGCCAGTACAAATATTGAACCGGCAAGGGTTTATCAAGGCCGTACAACTTCATTCGCTGGGCACGTACATCGGCGGAACGCTCGGAATCCATCTGTCCGCCCGGCCCCATAGCAAGGCTGACAGGATCACCGGGGGCGGCCCTGCTAATGACAAAAACCATAATGGTAATGCCAAGCAAAGTAGGGATCATCAAAAGCAATCGCCGGATAATATATGTAGTCATTTAAATCACACGGCCCTATCAGTATTTCTGCAATTCTGTCGGAACATACCATTCAAGTTCATCTATCCCAAGCTTATGGATGGTCACGTTATCAAAACGCTTATCAAGAAAACGCTGCTCGGGCCTTGTATACACAAACGTATAAGGCTGCTGGTCATGAATAATCGAATGAAACTTGTGGTACAGGGCATTCCTTTTATCCTTATCAAGCGTCATCCTTGCCTCTTCGATAAGCCTGTCGGCTTCGGGGAAATTGAAACTTATATAGTTGCTGCCGCCTTCAATTTGGGACGAATGCCAAATCTGGTACGGGTCACTTTCTACACTGCCGCCCCAGGCCATATTAACCGCGTCGAACTTATGATCCTGAACTTTCTGAATGAATATTGACCACTCATACGGATCCGGAATAACCTCGATACCGACTCTGGCCGCCGAATCCTTTACAAGTTTAACGACCTGCTGGTGCAGTTGAGTACCGGCAACTATCATATATTTAAAACTGAATTTCACTCCGTCTTTATCCCGCACTCCATCGCCATCCGTATCGACCCATCCGGCTTCATCTAGCAGTGCCGCTGCCTTTTCGGGATCGTACGGCCATGATTCAATATCCGGATTGGTCTGAGGGCCGAATATATAAAACGGTCCGGTAGGAATCTCAGCATCGGGACTTCTTAAAACATGGTCCTTTATACCCTTACGGTCTATCAAATGAGTCATCGCCCTGCGAACTTTCTTGTCGGCAAAAAAAGGCAATCGCTGGTTCCAGCCGATCCAGAAATAACCGGTATTTTCAGCTGCCCAGTAAGAAAGCATATGAAATCTCGTATTAAAAGCTTTGTCGTTAATTTTTGCGGCAAATTGATCCGGCAAAGGCCTTAGATAATCAACCTCACCGGCATCGAGAGACTGCATTGCTGCAATGTCATTTGTTATGAATTTAAATACACGTTTTTCAATGTTAGGTTTTTTGCCCCAGTAATTGCCATTACGGTTAAGCACGACCCTGCTGCCGACATCCCACTTCTCAAAAACATAAGGACCGCTGCCGATTGGATTTGTACGCAAATTATTGAACTCTTTAGGGTCTTTAAACCCATAGATATGTTTGGGGTGTATATAGATACCGCCAAGATAACCCAGCGACTGAAAATACACCTTCTTCATATAAAATTTTATCTCACGATCATTCACTCTCTCATAACGCTCTACATCCTTGAAATAGTTTGCATAACTGTGACAGTCAACCTCTGGATTCGTAATAGTTTCAAAAGTAAAAATAACATCATCGGTGGTAATCGGAACCCCGTCGGAGAAATGTATATCGTCACGTAATTTGAAATATATCTCCAGCCCGTCTTCAGATATCGAAAAGTCCGCGGCAAGATGCCCTTCAAACACAAACTCATCAGGCTTATACCGGATCATACTCTCATAGATGTTAGCACTTACTATCCACCTGGACGACCATGTTGCACTTTCCAGAAATGGAAATAAAGTAGAAGGTTCAGTACTAAGACACCTAACAAGCCAGTCACCTTCGTCACCGGGATACCTGTCACCGGAAACCTTTGCGGTTTGTTTCCCAGTACCAGAACCGGCGAACTGTCCGCCTTCTACGGCCTTGACAACATCGTTGAGCCGTTCGTACAGGCGGTCGGACTGGATCATAGACAAAAACTGCAGCGTGATTAGAGCCGCAAGAAAAACAAAAAGAAAAAACGTCACTATAGGAGAACGACCATTCATATCAGCACCGTTTCAATTTATTAGTTATTATTGATTATTTATTGTTGGTTACTCTATAGTTTGCCCCGTATATCTGATTATTTATCGGCACATACCACTGAAAATAATTAAGCCCAAGCGGATAAATCCTCACATTTTTGAAACGTTTATCAACAATACGAAATGTCGGTCTTGTATAAAGAAATGTATACGGCTGCTCGTCGTGCAAAATCGCGTGGAGTCGGCGGAAAAGTTCGGCACGCTTATTTTCGTCGAGCATCCGCCGGGCCTGTTCAATGATCGCATCGGCGCCAGGATTGCTGAAACCGGAATAATTTGCCCCGCGATTACCTATCTGCGATGAATGCCACTGCCGGAACGGATCCTGCAAAATATGACCACCCCACCCCATCGATACCGCCTGGAACTGTCTGTCGTTGACCCTGGTCATCAGGATCGACCACTCGACCGGATCGATGTTTACCTCAATGCCTATCTTCGCCGCCGAATCCTTTAGCAATTTTCCAAGCCGATTGCTCAAAGTATTAGAAGCGGGCATAGTGAACTTAAACGAAAACTCTATACCGCCTTTATCCCTTATCCCGTTACCGTTGCTATCGACCCAGCCGGCCTCGTCAAGAAGCTGCTTTGCTCTTTCTGGGTCATACGGCCACGGCTCGATACCTGCATCATACGACTTGCTCTTATGATAGAATGGACCGGTTACAACCTTGCCGTTACCTTTGAGCAGAGACGAAACGATTTTGTCACGGTCTACAATATGAGTCATCGCACGCCGCACACGCTTATCGGCAAACAATGGGGTATCATTGTTCCAGGCTATATAAAAAAACGGCACCGCGGGATTCCAGTAAGCCAGGCAGTTATACTCATCTGCGAAACCATCTTCTTCAATGAGTTCAGTATACTGCTCGGGCGAAGGGATGAGCATGTCTATCTCACCGGCACGCAAAGCCTGCATACGGGCAGTGTCGTTAGAGATAAACCTGTAAACGATCCTCTCAAGTTTTGGCTTTACCCCCCAGTAATTGTTATTTCGGCGAAGCGAGACCTCCCTGCCGACTTCCCATTTATCAAAGACATACGGCCCGCTGCCTATCGAATTGGACACACGATCGTTGAGCTGCCTGGCGTCTTGAAACTTGTAAATATGCTCCGGGAAAACCCCAACCTCCCAGAAACACACATTCTCCAAAGACTTGAAGTAAACCTGCTTCATGACAAATTTGACAACCCTGCCGGAAACCCTGACAACTTCTTTAACGTCTTTAAAAAGATTGGCAAGATCGGGGGCGTCAACTTGCGGGTTGATTACGGTTTCGTAGGTAAAAATGACATCGTCGGTCGTAACGGGCTCGCCGTCGGAAAAGTGAATATCATCGCGAAGTGTGAAAGTGATCTCAAGTCCGTCGCCGGAGATGTCATAGCTTTCGGCAAGATGGGGCTTAAGCTTAAGAGTCTGAAAATCATAAACAAGCAACGACTCAAAAATGGCCCCCTGCGTTATCCATGAAGTGTAAATATTCCGTTCGGCCGAAAGAGGATTGAGCGTTCTCGGTTCGACACTAAAACCCCATATACGCCAGTCTCCGGCGTCTCCCGGATATAAACGGTCATCGGGTTCTGCGGCAAATTGCTCTCCTCCACGGTCTTTGGAATCGCCGATCCTGGCAACCAGATCACCGATGCATTCTTCGAGTTTGGCCGTACACCTGATCGAGTTAAACTGAAACGCGGCGATGACAAATAGAAATGCGAAAAGAAAAAACGCGTATGCGAAGTTATGTCTGTTCACGTAATCAAACCTTCCGTTGTCTGATCAAACCGAATCGGCAAAACCCAAAACCCGGACGCAGGCATCCTGCCGGCAAAACGTCAAAGGCCAACTGCTAAATACTTATATCCGGCGGCGAAAGCCGCTTTGGAGCGGTTATCGGTTTGCTGCCATCCCGGCCGTAATCGTATTTCAACTCATAGGCCAACCGACCCGGCCCTGAAGCCTTTCCAAGCAGCGAATCATGCTCATTACCGAGGGTTTCGAGAGAACGCTGGCTGGAATTACTTACGCATTGCTTAATAACGTTTTGAGGACGGCCAAGTAATTTTGAAACTGAGCTTAGCTCGACATCGGCAAGTACGAATTCAAGCTGAGTCTTCTGAGAATCCTGAAGTGTCTCGAAACCACTTATATAACGCTGTATCGCATAAGAATACAACTGGGCGAAACGTCTTGCGATTTCTGCTGTATCTTTTTCGCTGGAAGTTTTATTTTCTTTGATACTTCGGGCAAGAGAGTTAAGCAATTCGGCGTCCATAAGCTCAAATTTTACTTTCCACGCGGCATAGGACTCGATACGAATATCGGCAATACGAACAAGCAAGGCATCAGCCTGGGGGGTATCAAGGGCATCGGCAAAACCGACTATAAGATTAAGTATCTCAGGAAGGG
>JAIPFN010000117.1 GCA_021736615.1 Phycisphaerae bacterium
CTGACAGTAACAGCATTGAAATCCGCTATGACCCCAGGGGCAACCGTATTTATAAGGGTATCCGCGACTCTGAAGGCGATATTATCAAAGAACGCAAATATATTGTTGACATAGTGGGCAAGCTGCCTGTAATATTGTGTGAGATCGATCCGAATAACAGTTCTTTGACAAACAAATATTACTACGCCAATAGCCAGATACTCGCCCAGGACGCAGCCTACCTGACAGACCCTAACGACCCGAACAGCACAGACTATAACAGGTATTACTACCTCCACGACCGGCTCGGCAGCATAAGACAGGTAGTCGATTGTAATGCATTAACGGTTGCGACATATACGTATAATCCCTACGGCGAAGACTTCGTAGAAGACTGCAACGATGTAAGCATATACAACCCCTTCAAATACACCGGCCAGTGGTATGACGCGGAAATCGCACAGTATTACCTAAGAGCAAGACAATACGACCCACAGATGATGAGGTTTACGGGGAGGGATCCAGTCAAAGGGGACTTCAATAGTCCCTTAACTTTGCATGCTTATTTGTATTGTAGGAATGATTCGCTTAATAAACTTGATCCAACTGGTGAAGCTGCAAAAAACGTTGCAGGAGCTCTACTTGTGGGGACGGCTGTTTATTCTGAAACTATAAATATGGCTACATATGCTGTGGGTTCAGGCAATTATGATTTTCTTGATATGGCTATTGTAATGCTTGGGGTAAATCCGGCTATCATGTATATGGGATTCATGGAAGGTGCAGGATTGCCTAATACGATAAGTGCAGTAGTTAATGATCAAATATCTGGTTTTGCATCCGATCTTATTGGCGGATACAAAATGACAGAGATTGCTGCTTTGGCGATGTCCCCTGGGGCTTATTTCATGTTTCAATGGACAATAGGTATGTCCCGTATTAATTATGGAATCACTACTGACGAAATGAATGAGTTTAATGAGTGGAATAATCCATCTCCTCCGCCAGGCCAATATAGGGCTGGGTCTTGATTATTGTAGGAATATAAAATGTTATATCTTTTTTCAATACTTATTGTGATGTTTACCGAATGTTATTTGTCATACAGGTGGTTCTTTATTTATTTTCAATACGGAATACCTATTTACCGCAAGCGTTTAAGCGACAGGACTTCTTTTTTATCAGAAATAGATAATAGTCAACTCAACAGTGCTTCAGAGTCATTTGTTCTTAATTTTGTATCTCCACTGGTTTTCAAAAAAAATGCTGAAGTGCAATGGATGTTTCGTCAGAAGTCTTTTAGGACTGCTGTGATGCACGGGAAACTCTTTATTGATCAAGAAGATAACAATATATATTTAGTGAGCTATATAAACTGGTGGATTTTGCTTATGGCAGGAATAGCTATCCATATATCACTTAAAGATAAGAAGCTTTTCTTTTTAATATTTGTATTTATTACATTCATGCTTTACTATTTCCTTGAAAAGAAAATGTATGATAGGCTTATTCAGTATTTATCAGAGGGGGAATTATAGAGAAAAATTAAAGCGGAAATTAGCCGGTCAGACAACGCATTTCGGTTACAACAGCGACCTTAAAACGTCTATCGGCAATGATTCACTAGCGTGGAACCTTGACGGTAATCTGGATAAGCTTTTTAATTATAGATGCAAAAAAAAGATAGAGCGAGTCGTACTGCTTGCGGATAGGAAGTCGCTGGTTCAAGTCCAGTATCGCCCATATTGATAAACCCTTGTAGGTTAACAGCTTACAAGGGTTTTTCTTTTGGTTTTCCTCCTGTTTTTACCTCTCGAATTCTCCCCAGCGGTAATATAGCGTCAGTGACAACCTTGTTTTAAGTGCCAGGTGAGTTGGGAGTGAGGTGAACTGAAATTCCCTTATTCTATCTTTCACAAAAATTCTTAAAGAGAAATGAACAACTTTACAAAACAACAGTATATTACGATATTGTAATATGTCGTTATGATGGAGATGTTTAATATGAATGATTCTACTGCTGAACATGTAGCCAATGTCTTAAAAGCTATAGCACATCCTGTTCGCCTGAAGATTATAGCGCAATTGGCATCAGGGGAAAAATGTGTCAGCGAGATTGTAGATGCTGTCGAAGGAAAACAGTCAATCACCAGTCAGCAATTAAACATGATGAAGGATAAAGGTGTTCTCAGTTGCAGGAAAGATGGTGCGAAGGTCTATTACAAAATCGAGAATACTAATGTCCTTAAGCTGTTGTCCTGTATCAATGAACACTGTGATAGATAATTGTCTCAATAAAAATTTTGTAAAATAATCTAATCTGTCAATTTCTAACAAAGGGTAAGTTCAATGACGCGTTTAATAATTTCTTTTTTGATAGTTGCAATTCTTGTTGTTTCAGGTTCACTCATCTCCAGTCGTTTATGGTCAGGAAAAGCAGAATACATCCCTGAAGATACTGAAATCATTCTTCAGGATGATATGACAGTTGCTGAATTTGGCAAGGCTAATAACCTTGACAGAAAAGTCTTAAAAAGCATCTTTGGTTTACAATCTCCATCAGACCTTCAGAATAAAGTTGCAGATTTTGGGATAAGTGCCGAGCAACTTAACAAGAAAGTCAATCAATCCGTAGCTATCCAGACCGAACATGCCACAAAAAACTGGTTTAAAATCCCCCTCAAAGGTGGTCTGTGGATAGCCTTTTTGAGTATTGTTTTTGTGCTACTTAGAAAAGGAAAAATCACTGCTCGCAGCCGTAAGATTATCTATATAACTGCGATTGTCTTATTTGGAGTGTTTTTAGGGAGTGACCCAAGCCCTATGGGAACAGTCAAAGATGCTGTGGTATTATTTGGTTCTAAAGGAGTTATCTTTCCTCCACGTTTGATAGCATTTGGTGTTTTTATGTTGATGGTGATTGTTGCCAATAAATTTATATGCTCATGGGGATGCCAGCTTGGAACGCTACAGGATTTGATTTTCAGATTGAATCGAAATTCTAAAGATACAAAGGGATTGATTGGGCAAATCAAAGTCCCCTTTGTTATCTCAAATTCTATTAGAATATTGTTCTTTATTGCATTGACTGCAGTTGCGTTCTTATGGGCAACGGATATCGTTGAGCATATTGACCCATTCAAAATATTCAAACCGAAAGTTATTGGTTTTATTGGCGGAGCGTTTATTGCATTGATTTTAATTGCCGGCCTGTTCATATACAGACCATGGTGTCATTTCTTCTGCCCATTTGGTCTGGTTAGTTGGATTGCAGAGAAGGTTAGTATTTTCAAGATTCAGGTGGATTATGATAAATGTATTTCATGTCAGGCTTGCTCAAAGGCATGTCCTACGAATGTAATGAATACTATTTTAAAACAGAACGGTATTACCCCTGATTGTTTTTCCTGTGGAACCTGCATTGAAACATGTCCTGAAAAAGCAATCTCTTTTAAAACAGGAAAAAGGCAACCTCCTCCTGAAGGGAAATTTGAATAAAATCTACGAACAGGCTGTTGTCCCCACTTGCTACAGCCTGTTTCTCCCCCTCGGGAAAATACCAACCCTTGGGCATGGTAGATGTTACATAGATGGAACTATAATCAATCTGGGACAAATCTGAGTGGTCCAGTGGGGAGAGAGGACCATATGCCTGAATTTTCATGATTCTAACTGGCCTTGTTATACTTAACGGCTTAATTTCATCTACTGAACAGATATAATAATGCATTCAGGTAAGCATTTTATTTAAGAAAAAAAAGGTTATAGAAAATGTGCTTGTATAACTTGACAAGTATAATTATAATCTTTCTTACTTGTGACTGATATAACATTGCTGTTTTCATTGCCTGAAACTCGGATATAAAAGGAGTTCTTTATGGTTGAATCTAATAAAACTTCTCATAAGACAGCGCAAGATATAGTGGAAGAAATACAGGATCTTAGGCAAATCATAGCTGGCTTAGAATCGGATGATTCTGATTTGGAAGAACTCAAAGAGCAACTTCGCCAGAAAATCAAAGATCATAAGCAGGACGAGGAGGAGATTGCACTAGAACGAAACAAACTCAACTCAATACTGGGGGCTATGCAAAGCGGTGTAACCATTATGGATTTGGATTACACTCTTACTTATCAAAATGATTTCATAACTAAGATATATGGAGATCGAACAGGAGAAAAGTGCTATCATGTATTTGAAGGGAATGAGCAGATATGTGAGGGTTGTCCCGTAGAATTAGCGTTTAAAGATGGGCAATCTCATACTTCTGTAAGACAAGTTGTGTCTCCATCAGGAGAAACGACTTATTGGCAGAACACAGCCAATCCAGTTAAAGATGCAGACGGCAACATTGTTTCATGCGTTGAGGTTAACACAAACATCACGGAGAATAAGAAAGCGGAAGAGGCACTTCGGAAAAGTGAAGAGCATTTCAGGCTTCTATATGATAGGTCTCCACTGGGGTATCAATCACTGGACGCAGATGGCAATATCATTGAAGTTAACCCAGCCTGGCTATCTCTTTTAGGCTACGAGAAGGAAGAGGTCATTGGGCGATCGTTTGCAGATTTCCTGTCAAGTGGTTATCCCGAATTCTTCAAAGAACGTTTTCCCTGTTTTAAAGCTTCTGGGGAGGCTTGTTCAGTACCTTTTGTAATGGTCAGTAAGGATGGCAGAGATATTGACGTAGATATCGATGGCAAGATTGGCTGCAATCCTGATGGAAGCTTCAAGCAAACTCACTGTATAGTACGAGATGTTAGTAAACGCAAGAAAGCGGAGAAGGAACTATGGGAGAGTGAGAGAAGGTATCGGGTACTGGTCGAAGGTACTGAGAGCTTAGTTACCCGAGTGGACAATGAAGGGAAGTTTATTTATGTCAATCAGGCTTCAAGGAAATTCTTTGGTTTAGAGCCTGAAGAATGCATTGGTTTGTCATCATTTGATTTCATACACCCTGATGACCGAGAAAGCACCAAGCAAGCTTTTGAAACTTGGGTTTGTGATAATACCGAAGACATTGTAATCGAAAATCGCCAGGTGAGCAGAACTGGAGAAGTTCGGGATGTGCTATGGACGTGCAATATTATTTTTGATGAATCTGGGCAGGTAGTTGGGGTAGACAATATTGCACAAGACATTACCGAACGCAAGAAGGCAGAAGAAGCATTAGAAATGGAAAGTTATCGTCTGGCGAAAGCTCAGGAAATCGGAAGCATCGGTACCTGGGAAATGGATATCCTCAAAAACAAACTTTCCTGGACAAAAGAAAATCATAATATTTTTGGAATTCCAGACGGAACCGATATGACATATGAAACTTTCATGCAGTGCGTCCATCCTGATGACAGGGAATATGTAAATGCTGAGTGGATGGCTGGTGTTGATGGCAAGCCTTATGATATTGAACATCGTATTGTAGTAAATGGTAAAATAAAATGGGTAAGAGAAAAAGCTGAATTGATATTTGATGATGACGGTAAAGCCATTCGGGCTGTTGGAGTCACTCAGGATATCACCGAACGCAAGCGGGCTGAAGAAGAACTAAGTTTAAGATTAGAATTTGAAAATCTCATTTCAAGGATCTCTGCAGATTTCATTAATATTCCTTTACAAGATATCGAAGATGGAATAGACCGCACGCTAGGCTTAGTCGGAACATTTATTAATGCCGACAGATGCTATGTTTTCGAATTTGATAAAGATCAAAAATATGTCAGTAACACTTATGAATGGTGCGGTCAAGGAATTGCGCCTGAAATGCAAAATTTAGAAAATATTGAAATAGATAAGGAACTTCCCTTTTTTTCTAAAATAATCAGGAAAAAGGAAGCTTTCCATGTTCCCTCTGTGGAAGATCTGCCCACCGAAGCAATACTTGAAAAGGGGCATTTTAAAGCTCAGAATATCCAGGCACTTGTAGTGACCCCAATGATTTCTCAAAATAATATTATTGGATTTGTTGGTTTTGATTCTGTAACGGGGGGAAGGGAATGGCAAAGGGACAGCATGCTTCTTTTAAGAAGTGTCGGAGTAGTAATTGCAAACATATTAGAAAAAAAGAAAGCAGAAGAAAAACTAAGAGAAGCAAAGCATGAGGCAGAATCTGCAAGCATTGCCAAGAGCCAGTTTCTTGCGAATATGAGTCATGAAATTCGAACACCAATGAATGTAATCACAGGTTTTGCGAATTTATTAGGCTCTGAAGAGGACCCAAATGAACGAAAAAGTTATGTTGATATAATTCAGAAATCCAGCAAATCCCTGCTTAGAATTATCGATGAAATATTAGACGTTTCCAGAATAGAGGCAGGGAAATTTGAAATCAAGATAGAAGATTGCTCTCTAAGCAAATTACTTGATGGTGTTGAAGTAATGATGCGGCCTCTGGTCAAGGATAAGGGTTTGCAGTTTGATATTTTCCGTTCTACCACTCTGCCCAGCATTATAAGTACCGACTGTGGTCGTGTTCGTCAGTGTCTTATTAATCTTATTAACAATGCAATCAAATTTACGAAAGAAGGTTATGTTCATCTGAAGGTTTCTATGGAGGAAAAACAGGATAAACCGTTTATTAGATTTGATGTTGAAGATACAGGCATGGGTGTGCCGCGAAATGAGCAGGAGACTATATTTGAAACGTTCACACAAGTAGATGGTAGTTATGCTCGGCAGTATGGCGGTACTGGACTTGGGTTGTCGATTACCAGTCAAATCGCTGGTCTGCTTGGGGGCGATATTTTTCTTACCAGTGAAGAAGGTAAGGGTTCGGTCTTTTCACTGTTAATCCCGGCAGGTTCTATTTCAGAGTCATTAGTGAAGTTAAGCAGTAATGAGCAAGTTGAAGATGAGACTGTTATGCCTGAGTCAACACATGATATCCAGTTCTCGGGCAAGATTGTAGTAGCCGAAGATGATAAAGGCTGTCAGGTACTAATCGGAAAACTTCTCAAAAAGTTAGGATTTGATATTGTTTTTGCTGATAACGGCAAAGAGGTAGTTGAGAAAATTCTTCAGGAATCTTTTGACTTAATACTGATGGATATCCAGATGCCCTATATGACTGGTTTTGAAGCTACAAAAGTTTTGAGGGAGAAGGGGGTAAGAACACCAATCGTTGCTCTTACTGCCCATGCTATGGAAGGAGACAGGGAAAAATGCCTGGAAGCTGGATGTGATGACTATCTATCAAAACCTATCGAAACGGATGAATTGAGAAGAGTCCTTAAGAAATTTGTCGGGGCTAATTCGGATATAATGGCTTAGTTCTACCCCATCAACCTATCGAGTCCTTCAGCAGCTTTCTTCTTGTTCTCATCTATCGAATTGACATAGAATTTCATGCTAGTGACCACGGAGGAATGCCCCATCAAATCTTTCAGCGTGTTATTTAGTCCTATTGTCAATACCCCATTCTTTAAACAGTTGTAATTGGAGAGTCTAACACATTCTTAGCAGTTTTTTCCCTTTTGGCCCCTTCACTGAACTGCTGAGGGGTAGGTCTAGCATGAAGGTACTTAGGCATAGTGGATCCATGTAGTCTCCGGCAACAAAATCTAATCCAGGCCCTACATTTTTTCGCTGCCAAATGTCCGCCGAACGCCGTCCGGGAATGCCCGGAAAGCGGGCATTCTACCTTTGTTGAATTTAGTTTATGGGAATTGTCGGCGACAAAAAATGCTCAAAAACGCGCAAAAGTGACCAAAATGCGCGCAAAAATGCGCAAAAATGAAAATTTTTGACGTTTTTTGGGCCGAATTTCACCCCAAAAACACCGAAAACCCCTAGGTCGGAAATGTCCACAATGTCCATAATAGGCGATCTCACACACCAAATTTCTGTTAATAGCTTGCTATTTAGATGAAATATGATAGCCTCTAAATGCGTCAAAAATCACTCTGGCATTAATAAAAACCAGACATGTCTTATCGGCTGAAAGGATATAATGATGAAAAATAAACTGCTGGCCATTTTAATCATAAGTACTGCTCTAACAAGCGGTTGCAACGCCGCAAACAATACCGCCCTGCAGCCGGCGCAGATTAAAACCGTCATGGCAAGAGTCGCCGACTGGCAGCTAGCCAACCCCAGCACCCACGCTGCAACCGACTGGACCCACGGCGCCCTGTTCGCCGGCCTAACCGCCCACGCCCAAACCGCCGGCACCGACAAATACTACAACGCCCTCCTAAATTTCGGCCAAAAAAACGCCTGGCAGCCCCATAAACGCCGAAAACCCAACGTTTATCATGCCGACGATCATGCGGTTGCGCAGATGTATATTGAGATGTATAAGAAATACAAAGATCCTAAAATGATCGCTCCGATCAAGGAGCTATTTGATTATATCCTGGCTAACCAGCCTGATACCCCGCTTACCCATGACAACTGGGATCATAAGAAGCGTTATAACTGGTGCGACGCTTTGTTTATGGCTCCGCCTGTATGGGCAAAGCTTGCTCGTGTTACCGGCGAGCGAAAGTACCTTGATTATATGAACAAGGAATGGTGGGCGACTACTGACTACCTGTTCGATACGGATGAGGACCTGTACTTCCGTGACGACCGGTACTTCAAGCAGCGTGAGGCCAACGGCGAGAAAGTTTTCTGGTCGCGCGGTAACGGCTGGGTGTTCGGCGGGCTGGTGCGGGTGCTTGAGGAAATGCCCGAAGACTATCCCGATCGCGCTAAGTATGTAAACATATATAAAAAGATGGCCGCCAAGATCGTTAAGATCCAGCCAGCCGAGGGTATGTGGCATTCGAGTTTGCTGGATCCGGTTACTTTCGGGACCAAAGAAGCCAGCGGCAGCGGGTTTTATTGTTACGGTCTTGCGTGGGGTATCAACCACGGGCTGCTGGACGCGAAGACATATCTGCCTGCCGTTGAAAAAGCGTGGGTAGAGCTTGTAAGCTGCGTTCATCCGGACGGGATGCTTGGTAATGTTCAGCCTATCGGGGCCGATCCCAAAAAGGTAACCGCAGACCAGACGGAGGTTTATGGTGTGGGGGCATTTCTGCTTGCCGGAAGCGAAGTTTATAAGATCGCTATGCTAAACGGCGGACAGGCCAAAAACTTTACAGTTGTCAACCCGATCAATTCATTTAGAGACAATGAAACTATCAGTTTGAAGTGGGATGATATTAAGAGTTCTGTTAGGGGACTTACAAAGAGCAACGTTGGTGTTTTTGAATTTAAGAGCAACCGATTTTTGCTTACGCAGATCGTTGAAGACGGCGGTTCGACGGAACTACTTTTTCAGGCCGATTTTGCACCCGGTGAGAAGAAATACTTCCGGGTAATGAAGGAACCCGCCGGGATGAAAAAGTTAGAGTCGAAAATTAAGACGCACTGCCGTTTTGTTCATGAGCGAGAAGATGATTTCGCATGGGAAAACGATCTTATTGCTTTCAGGATGTACGGTCCGGCTTTGTGGGATGATGCGGTTAACTCGGGCATTGACTGCTGGTTGAAGCGTGTTAAATATCCGATCATTGACAAGTGGTACGGCGGGATGAAAGCGAAGACTTATCATAAGGACTGGGGCGAAGGGTATGATCCGTATCATGTTGGAGAATCAACTGGTTGCGGCGGGTTGCGGATCGTCGAAGGCGACAAGTACCTACATTCGAATGTTTATGATAAGTGGAAAATCATTGCTAACGGGCCTATCCGAAGTATATTCGAATTGACGTATGATAAGTCATGGAAGGCTTCCGGTAAGAATCTCGTCGAGACCAAACAGGTTACTATTGACCTTGGACAAAGGTTGTGTCGTTTTGATTGTTCCTTTGAAGGGCCTGACGCGGCCGGGATAAAGAAGTTTGCCATAGGCGTTACGACACATGACGAGAAGGGAAAGGGTTATTGTATATCGCCCAAGTCTATCAATGGCGAACCGCGCAAGATTATCATGGGATGCTGGGAAACAATTGATGATTCAGGGCTCGGGACCGGAGTTGTGCCCGTTTCACCAATAGCCACAGAATCAAAGTCGGGCGATGTACAGGGGAATAAATATCAGTATTTAATTGCAAATAATGAATCGCAGCAGATTACATATTATACCGGATATGGCTGGGAAAGAGCGGGAGAGATCAAGACAGAGAAGTCATGGAATGAATATTTGATCGATTTTAATAAACTTGTTGATAATCCCGTTGTTATTCGGTTTGTTGAATAAGAATTTATCCGCGGGTTTCCAGGCGTGTTTTTACCATGAAGAGCTTGAAGATAAGGACGTGAAGGGCTTGATATATAAAGTGTGAAAGACATAGTGTGAAAGACATAGTTTGAAAGAAATAGTTTGAAAGACATAGTGTGAAAGACATAGTTTGAAAGAAATAGTTTGAAAAGTTTGAAAAGTTTGAAAGGTTTGAAAGGTGTGATGGGTGGAAGGAAAGGGTTTTTAGCCATCTTACGGCGATGTTTTTTTGTTAATGTAACAGCGTGGGCACGGCCCACCCTACATGATTTATTTTGGGAAATGATATGAGAAGATTAATTTTTACTTCGTTATTGGTTTTGGTTGGTTCGTTTAATTTGACCTGGTGCGGGGCTGCTGAGATTTCTCAAAGCCAGGTCCAGAAGGTTCTTAGTAAACCGGTTGCTGCGCATCCCCGTTTGTTTGTCAACGACGATCAGCTCAGGGATATTAAGGACAGGATTAGTGCGTCGGATGACCTTAAGGTTCTGCACGAAGAGATCGTTCGTCAGGCCGACGAGTTGATCGATAAAGAGCCGGTCGAACGTACAAAAATCGGAAGGCGACTTTTGAGTGTGTCGAGAAAGGCCCTTCAGCGACTATTTAATCTCAGCTGGGCATACAGAAGCACCGGAGATAAAAAATATCTCAAACGAGCCGAAGCGGAAATGCTGGCGATAGCTAATTTTACAGACTGGAACCCGAGCCATTTTCTTGACGTTGCAGAGATGACTACGGCGATGGCTGTCGGATATGACTGGCTGTATAACGGTCTGCCGGAAGAAAGCCGCAATGTTATTAAGAGCGCGATACTTGATAAAGGAATCGTCGTGTCTCTTTATGAAAACAAACGGCCCGGCTGGTGGATCAATACTAACAATAACTGGAACCAGGTTTGTCACGGGGGCATGGCGTGCGGGGCACTGGCTGTGATGGAAGACGAGCCGGAACTTGCCGAAACGATCATCCACCGAAGTGTCAATAAGGTTCAGCTGGCTATGGGCGAATACGAACCGGACGGAGCCTACCCTGAAGGGCCTGGTTACTGGGTGTATGGAACAACATACAATGTCATACTGATCGAAGCACTTGATTCGGCGTTGGGGACGGACTTTGGGCTTTCCGGGAATAAGGCTTTTGCCAAAGGCGCCGAGTACTATCTTCATGCTACCGGTCCTACGGGTTTGTTTTTTAATTATGCCGACTGCGGATCGAAGGGCGGTTTCACGTCTACGGTTTTATGGTTTGCAAAAAGATATAACGACCCCTCGCTGTTATGGAACCAGAAGATGATATGGGACAGAACGGCAAAAGAAAAACCATCGAGTCTGGCAAGGAGCAGGACGTCGGTTATGTCTTTGCTTTGGGGGATACCCGAAGCAACATTGCCCGGGCAGTTGTCATGGATGGGCCGGGGGCATAACCCGGTGGCGATGTTCAGGAGTTCGTGGGATAAAAACGCATCGTACGTTGGTATCAAGGGCGGGACGGCTAGCTCGAATCATGCACATATGGACGCAGGTTCGTTCGTGATCGACGCCGAAGGGGAACGCTGGGCGATGGATATGGGGGCGGAAAGTTACAACAGGGTCGAATCGATGGGCGTATCCCTGTGGAGTAAAAATCAGGATGCGGATCGCTGGAAACTTTTCAGGTACGGCAATTTCGGTCATAATACACTTGCGTTTAACGGACAGCTTCTGCGGGCGGCTGGTTTTGCTCCGATCATTCGGTATTCAGATAAGAGTAAGTTTCCGCATGCGGCAGTGGACCTTACGGATGTTTACAGTGGGCAACTGAAAAAAGCAGTCCGCGGGGCAGCACTATTGCCATCGGGGCAGGTACTTATACAGGATGAGTTAGAAGCGGGCGATCAGGCCGCGACCGTTCGATGGAATATGGTGACGCCTGCGAAAGTGGATATAAAGTCGGATACGGCGGCGGTACTTAGCCAGAATAATAAGACGATGCAGTTTGAGGTCTTTACGGATTCTAACGTCAAGGCGGCGACGTATTCGACCGAGCCGCGAAGCAAGTATGACGCGGAAAATCCGGGTACGTGTATGATCGGTTTCGATGTGAAATTGAAAGCTAATGAGAAGGTTACAGTTAAAGTAGTGATGACGCCCGGGGCGAAAGCTAAACCGATTATCGGTGATATTAAAAACGTGGAAAAGTGGTCGGCGGCGATTTTGAACCACTAATGGACTTGGAGCAGCATAGCGGCAACCAAAAAGAATTTAACCGCGGATTACACGGATTTTTTTTAAATATTATACAGGGTGTTTTGTTGAATTCTGTTTACAACTTTTGTGCGGTTAGTTTGTATTCCAGCCCCGGCGTTTAGAGCTTTTTTGCTGAAGCATACCCTACGGAAATATATGAAGATTGCTTTTGAAAAATTTGATATTGATGTTTCGTTTGCTTGTGTCAGTGAGGTATTTGGGCGGCTTGGCGGGGCTTCTATTCTTGGGGGCAACGAGGGCGCTTGTACGGGGAACCGGTTTAGTGTCTGGGCGGGGGATCCTTTGGAGGTTTTTGAGGTTGGCGGTGATGAGGGGGATGTGTTTGGGAAACTTAAGGGTGCTCTTGGGAAGTATTCTGTGGATACCTCCGAATGCGAATTGCCTGAAGGGATGTTTTGCTGCGGGTGGATCGGGTATTTCAGCTATGATCTTGGGCGGTGTATCGAGAAGGTGCCTGTGACGGCGGCGGACGATCTTGGGTTGCCTCTTATCCGTCTGTGCTTTTATGACGCGGCTGTTTGTTATGATCATTCGGAAAAAGTTTGGTATGCTGTTGCGATCGATGACGGCGGCGATGGTATGGGGAAGATTAACCGGCTTTGCGGGCTGCTTGAGGAGGCGAAGAATACCCGGGTTGATAAACTCAATGCCGGTGATCTGCATGGGGTTGATGTTTCGGATTTGCGGTGCAATGTCAGCAGGGAGTATTATATGGAGGCGCTGGCGAAGACGCGTGAGTATATTTATGACGGGGAGGTTTATCAGATCAATTTTTCCCAGCGGTTTGATTGCGATTTCAGTGCGGATGCGATAAGGCTTTTTCACTGGCAGAATGAATTTAATCCGAGTCCTTACGCGGCGTTTATTTCGGCGGGTGACCATGCTATCGTTAGTGCTTCGCCGGAGATGTACATCACTATCGCCGGAGATAAGATTTCGACAAAGCCGATCAAGGGTACGCGGCGGCGGTATGTCGAGTGTGCCGATGACGGGATCAATGACGCGAATTTTGTTGAGCTTGTCGAGAGCGAAAAGGATCAGGCCGAGCTTAATATGATCATAGACCTGGAGCGGAACGACCTTACGCGGATATGTAAGTATGGGACGATCAAGGTTGCGCAAGCCCGGACGATTGAGGCGTATCCGACGGTATTTCATGCGGTGGCGACCGTTGAGGGAGTGCTTTGCAGACTGTACGATTTTTGCGATATTTTGCGGGCGATGTTTCCGGGCGGGTCGATCACGGGGGCGCCGAAGATCCGGTCGATGGAGATCATCGATGAGCTTGAGCCGACGCAGCGGAGCGTTTATACGGGCAGTATCGGGTTTATCGGCGTCGACGGGAATGTGTGCTTGAATATCGCGATACGAACGGTTATTATTAAGGGCGGCAAGGCGTATGTGCAGACCGGCGGCGGGATCGTGGCCGATTCTGTGGCGGAAGATGAATGGGAAGAGACTATTACCAAGGCGCGTGCGCTGCTTGCCGGGATTAAAGCTGTTCAAGGTGATTGATTTTTATCCGCGGATTTCGCGGATTACACGGATTAAAAAAACTAAAATTTAAAAAAGATAAAAACAAAAAAAAGAAACCGCCTGATGGCGGATGCTATTTTATTTGTTGGCTGGAAGCTGACATTACGAAGGATTTTATTTATGGGTAAGGTTTTTTTGAATGATTCGATTGTTGAGGCGGGGGACGCTAAGATTGCTGCTGATGACGGCGGGTTTCTTTATGGGCAGGGTTTGTTTGAGACTATGCGGGCAGTGGGCGGCGAGGTTTTTCGGGTTGACGATCATCTTGACCGGCTGTTTGCGAGTTGTGAGAAACTTAATATAAAGACGTCTTACGAACGAGATGATGTAAAGGATGGTATAGCTAAAGTGCTTGAGGCGAATGAGCTGACGGAGGCGCGGGTTCGGGTAACTGTTTCGGGCGGCGCGATGTCTTCGGAAGTGGTGGTTGGGACGCTGCTTGTTACGGCTGTTGAGTTTGCGGCTTATCCGGCGGAGTACTACACTTGCGGAGTTACTGTTACGCTGTGCGATTTTCGGCAGAACAGTTTGGATCCGCTGGTCGGGCATAAGACGACGAATTATTTTTCGAGGCTGATCGCTTTGCAGCAGGCGCACAGCAAAAAGGCGGCGGAGAATTTGTGGTTTACTACAGACAATAAGCTTGCCGAGGGCTGCGTTAGTAATGTGTTTATTGTTAAGGACGATATTTTGCTTACGCCGCGGGCGGATACTCCGGTTTTGCCGGGGATCGCTCGTAAGACAGTTCTTGAGATCGCGGCGAAAGAAAAGATCGCTTTTGAAGAGAAGGATCTGTTTATAAATGATTTGCTTGAGGCTGATGAGGTTTTTGTTACTAATTCTATTATGACGGTTTTGCCGGTGGCGACTGTTGAGGCTCATGCGGTTAGAGATGGTAAGCCGGGTGAGGTTACTAAGTATTTGCTTGGTTGTTATAAGGATATGCTTGAAGGTAAGCAGGCAGAAGGCAGAGGGCAGAAGGCAGAAGTGTAATTATAAGATGGGTACAGCCCATCCTACCGGAGAATATTATGAAATTGAGAGAATTGGGTCGGGTTGTTGATGGGATTGCTCCTTTGAAGCTTGCTTTGGACTGGGATAATGTTGGCTTGCTTATTGGTAGTGACGAGGCTGTGGTTAAGAAGGTGCTTTTGACTATTGATGTTACAAAGGGTGTTATTGATGAGGCGAAGCGGCTTGGCTGTGATACTATTCTTAGTTATCATCCAGTTATCTGGGATGGGCTTAAGCGGATAACGGCAGAAGGAGAGACTTCGCATATTTACGATCTTGTCCGGTCGGGCATTAACGTGTTTTCGTTTCATACGGCGTACGATATGGCGGCGGGCGGGGTTAATGATGAGCTTGCCGCGATTCTAGGAATCACTAACGGCGAGGCTATCGGGGATTTTGTTGACAGCCCTGAAGGGGTTTATTATAAGGTTGTGACTTTTGTGCCGGTCGATGATGTTAATAAGGTTGCCGATGCAATGTTTAACGCTGGGGCGGGGAGTATCGGGAACTATTCGAGTTGTTCGTTCCGGTCAGAAGGGGTGGGGACTTTTTTGCCGCTTGAGGGAGCGAAGCCGGCTATCGGGAAAAAAGGGAAGTTTGAAAGGGTTGATGAGGTCAAGCTTGAGTCCATTGTTTCGGCTAAGAATGTTGAAGCGGTTGTTGGGGCACTAAAAATTGCGCATCCTTATGAGACTGTGGCCTATGATGTTTTTCGGCAGTATGAGGTCGGAGGCAAGTTTGGGCTTGGGCGGATCGGTGATCTTGCCAGGCCTGTGAAACTGGCTGATCTTGTTGCGAATATTAAAAAGGTTACCGGGGCCAAAGCGGTTGGGATGATCGGCCCGGAAAAGCGGATCGTTCGGCGGGCGGCGGTTTGCGCGGGGTCGTGCGGGAAGATAATTAATACCATAATTGCCGGTGATTGTGACCTTTATCTGACTGGCGAGCTTAAACATCACCAGGCTTTGGCGGCACAGGAGGCGGGACTTACGTGTATTTGCCTGTCGCATACGGTTTCTGAGCGGTTTGCGTTAAAAAAACTTGCAAAAGTGTTGAAAAAGTCGCTGAAAGATGTGACAATAGCGGTTAGTAAGATAGATGCCGATCCTTTTCGATGGGTGAATGTCTAAGAAAAATTATTTATCCGCGGATTACGCTGATTACGCGGATTTAAAGAGAGAATTTTTATGAGTATTGAACATAGTGACGAGCAGGTTGAAGATGTTGTTTATGCCGGTGAAGCGGTTGAAGAATCGGTTGACGATGGTAAGGCTGTTGAGGTTGATGCCGATAGCCTGGCGGCGGCTGCGCAGAGTGCGGGGATAAGCGATGCGGATACTGCAAAGAGTGAAGAGTGTGAAGGGTTTGAAAAGTTTGAAGAGGCGGACGAGGCTGTTGTAGTTGCTAAGGGCGAAGAGGCTGAAGCAGGTGATGGAGGTGCTTCTGTAAAAACTGAAGATGCGGCAGCAGTTGAAGATGCAGAAGATGCTGAGGGAGACGAAGACGAGGAAGACGAAGTTGAGATCGTTACTAGTGTTTGTACGGATGACGGGGTTGAGGTTACTGTTGAGTCGGTTGTCGAGGCTATTCTTTTTGCCAGCGATGAGCCGATCACTCCAAACCGGTTAGTGAGTATTGTTGAGACCGGGTCGGTTAAGCAGGTGCGAGACTGCGTTAAAAGCCTTAATGAAAAGTACGAACAAAACAACCTTGCATTTCGGATAGAGCGGATCGCCGGCGGGTACCAGATGATGACGCTGGACGCTTACAACCACTGGCTGCGTAAGATGATCCGGGTGCGTGCCGACAACAAACTTACTCAGGCGGCGCTCGAGACGTTGGCGATAGTCGCATACAAACAGCCGATCATGCGCGCTGACGTGGAGGGGATTCGCGGGGTAAGCTCGGGCGAGATGATTCGCAGCCTGATGTACAAAGGGCTTGTGCGGATAACGGGCAGAGCCGAAGTTCTCGGACGACCCATGCTGTACGGAACGACGAAGAAATTCCTGGACGTGTTTGGGCTTAACAGCCCTAAAGATTTCCCGAAACTGG